>JAQTNF010000011.1 GCA_028713995.1 Deltaproteobacteria bacterium
CCACGCACACGTCGCCCTCACACGCCAGATCTTCGCCGTTGCACGTGCCGTTGGCATGACACGGGCAACCCTCGTCGCCCGCGGGACACTCGCTGTCTGAACCGTTGTCGGAGACCGTGTCCGAGCCCTCATGCGTATCGCTGCTGCTGTCCGTGCCAGGTCCTGCATCCTGTCCCGAAACATCCGAAGCGGCGCCGCCGCAACCGGCCGCGCACAACGACAGGGCGATGGCCAAGAGTAAAAACCGGCCCCCACTGGGGTTGTGGTTCGATTTGGTGACGATTTTTGCAGTTGACGATCTTGGGCGCATCGGCATCGGTCTGCATGCTCCGTTGGGGAACCGGCCTGAAATAACGAGTGTGCGAGTGCCAATCCAAGTGCCGATTAAATGATAAACGATCGTTGGCCGATTTCAATGGAAAAAGAAGTTTCTTGGATGGACTGTCGGTTGGTGACGTGGCGCGGTTTCGCCCGTACACTTGGCACGAGATCGCATGACACCTCATTTGCACAGGACAGGGGCATGCATCGTGCTAGCGGCGGCGTGCCTCGCGCTCGTGTCGTGCCGCGGCGAGCCCGCGCCCGAAAAGCCTGCATCCGCAAAGCGCGCCGCCGCGAAGCCGATCGACGCGGGAACCCCGGCCGCGGTCAGGGATCTCCCGTACGGGGTCTACGGAGGCGAGGCCGAGGCGCTCGTGGCGATCCTCGAGAAGACGCAGCCGGGCGTGGTGGGGTTCGGCGAGATGCACCAGCTCACGGGCACCTCGTCCACGCTTTCGGCCATCGAGCGCTTCACGCGCAACATGCTGCCCGTGCTCGCCGGCCGCGCGTCCGACCTGATCGTCGAGACGTGGGTGAGCATGGGCAGGTGCGGCACGGTCGAGAAGCGCGTGGTGGCCGAGGTCGACGAGGTCTCGGACCGCCCGGCAGAGACCTCGAACGAGACCATCCGCCTGCTCAAGGCGGCCAAGGCGCTGGGCGTGCAGCCGCACATCCTGGGCGTGGACTGCAAGGAGTACGAGAAGGTGCTCGCCCCGGACGGCGGGCTCGACTACTTCGCGTTCCTCGAGCTCGTGGGCAGGATCCTGGGCGACCGCGCGACCGAGATCGCGGGCAAGCGCCCGGCGGCGCCCGACAAGCCCTCGATGCTCGTGCTCTACAGCGGGGCCGTGCACAACGACGTGGCGCCCAGGCCCGGGTTCGAGCCGGTCTCGTTCGCCGCGCGCGTGGACGCGCTCGGCCGCGGCAGGTACGTGGAGATCGACCTGCTCGTGCCGGAGTTCGTGGAGCAAAGCACCCTCGCGCGCGAGGAGCCGTGGTTCGCGCAGTTCGAAAAGCTCGCTTCGAAGGATCGGGTCGTGGTCCTCGAGCGCGCGCCGGACGCCTACTCCATCATCTTCAGGAGGAGCGTGGCCGGCCTCACCCCGCGGGAGACTCCGCGACCGGCAGGCCGATGAGCGTGCGCACGGCCACGGACGCGCAGGCGAGCCCGAACGCGCCCGTCACGAACGCGGCCGTTCCCATGACGAGGTTCTTCCTGGTGCAACTCTGGAAGTCGTTCTCGCCCTGGGGGCACAGGCACCCGGCCTTGCAGTCGGTGTCGTCCATGGAGGCGTGGGGCCGCGTGGCGGGCTCGTCCGACCACACGGCAGTCACCTCGTAGCGTCCGCGAGCCGGGAAGCCGTGTTTCTCGCGCAGGATCTGGCGGATGGCGCGCGCCAGGGGATCGACCCTGGTGCGGGCGAGGTCCGAGATGCGGATGCGGGTGGGATCGGTCCTGCCGCCTGAGCCGGTGGACACCACGAACGGGATGCCGCGCGCCTTGCACGTGGCGATGAGGAAGCACTTGGAGGTGATGTGATCGATGGCGTCGACCACGAAGCCCGGCCGTGTCGCCAGCATGGCGTCGGCGGTCTCCTCGTTGAAGGCGGTGCCGATGGCGTCCACGCGCGCGTCGGGGTTGATGAGGCGCAACCTCTCGGCGAGCAGCTCGGCCTTGGGGCGACCCACGGTTCCGGACACGGCCTGGATCTGCCTGTTGAAGTTGCGGATGCAGACCGTGTCGAAGTCCACCACCGTGATGCGCCCTACTCCGGAGCGCGCGGCCGCCTCGGCCGCCCATGAGCCCACGCCGCCCGCGCCCACGATCATGAGGTGCGCTCGGCGCAGCGTCTCCATGGCGTCCGGCCCCACGAGGCGCTCGATGCGGTCGAAGCGCCGCGCGGGATCCTCCATCTGGCTGAAGTCCGGCTCCACGGGCGGCAGGGCTACTTCGCGGTCGCGGGGTTGTCAACGGTCGGAGCCGGGCCGGCGTCCGAGGCGGGCGCCGCGGCGGGCGTGGGCTCGACCGGAGCGGGCGCGCCCTTGCACGAGGCACAGGCCGAGGGCAGTGCGGACAGGGCCGCGACGAGGAAAGCGAGCGAAAGGGCACGCAGGGTGTTCATGACGGTTCTCCTTGATTCCGGGAAAAGCCTTGAGCGTCTTTCCCCACGGCCGTATCATAATCGGCACAACCCGCAAGGCTTCCGGCGGAAAGGGAGATCCCCGTGTTGACTCGAAGCCGGATCCTCCCCTGGCTCCCTCTCGCGGGGTTGTCCGTGGCGTCGTTCCTGGCCCTGTGGCTGCCGGCGCGCATCCCGGTCGTCGACCTGCCGATGCACGCGCGCATGCTCGCGCTGCTCACCGATCCGGCGCTGGCGGGCGAGGCGGCCTGCTACGCCCCGAACCCCGCGGCGCCGTACTGGCTCTTCTACGGCCTCGCAGCGCCGTTCACTTGGTGCATGCCGGCGTACGAGGCGGCGCAGACCGCGTACGCGCTGCTCGTCGCCGCGGTGCCGCTCGCCGTCGGGGCCTGGCTGCGCGCAGCCCGCCGGTCCCCGGCGCTGGGGCTGCACAGCGGCTGGGTGCTGTTCAGCGCCGTCGTGGGCTGGGGCTTCGTCGGGGTGGTCGCGGGCCTGCCGCTCCTGGCGCTCGTGATGGCCGCGGCCGAGCGCGTGGCCCGCAGCCGACGCAGGGGGCCCGCCCTCCTGCTCGGGGCTCTCCTCGTGGCGGTCTACTACACCCACATCTCCGTGTGGGCCTGCGCCGTGGCGCTGGTCGGTTGGGTGGCGCTGACGCGCCGCGTCGGGTGGCGGCGCTGGATCCCCGCTGCCAGCGGCGCCGCGATCGGTGGTGCGCTCGCAGGAATGTTCTCCCTGACGTTGGCCGGGACGCCCTACCTCACTGGCACGGCCGCGCGGTACGGGGGGATGGGGCTGCACTGGTTTCCGCCCGAGGGGCTCGCGCGGTTCCTCGACATGGCCGCGTCCTACGGTCTCACGGAGCGCCGGCTGCCGCTCGTCACGATCCTCGCGAGCCTGTGGGCCGTGCAGGTCCTGCTCGGGATGCGGGCCGCCTCGCAGCGGCTGCGCGCGCCGGGCCGCCTGTTCCGCTTCCGCTACCCGGTCGCCGTGGCCGGCGCCCTCCTTGCGCTGGCGTTCTGCGACGACGTGCTGCTCGTCCACGAGCGTCTCGTGTGGGTGCTCGGGGCGCTCGGGGTGATGACGCTGCGGCTGCCTGCGCGTCAAGGAGCGCTGCTCGCGGCCCGCGGCGTGCTTGCCGCAACGCTGGTCTTCGGGCTGCTCGCCTCGGCCGATGCGTACGCCGCGGCGTTGTCGTACTCGCGGGCGACCGCCTGCCTCGACACCTTCGCCGGGCGCCCGGGCGGGCCGGGGCGCATGCTCACGCTGCAGTTCCTGCCGACGCCGCGGGGCTACGCGCTCCCCGTGGACACGCACCTCGGGGCCTATCTCGCGGCGCGTTGGCGCGGCGGAACGATGTCCTTCGAGTTCGCGCACTCGGGCGTGCACGTGTTGCGGCCGCGGGACGTTCGCGCCCTTCCGAGGGCCACGATCATGGGGCTGCACGCCGCCCCGAAATACTACCGGCCCGGGTTCGCGCGCGACTTCGACACCATCCTGGTCTCGCCGCCGTTCGACCCGGGCGAGCTCCTCGGCGAATCCCGACCCGACTTCGAGTACGGCGTCTGCGGTCCGTTCGGCCTGGCCCTGCGCACGCGGTCCAACGGGGAATCGGCCGCTCGGGAAAGTCCTGTCGGGGAAAGTCCTTGAGCGTCGTCCGAGGCGGATCCGGATATCTTCGTCGAGCTGATGGAGCTGACTCACCCCTACGAGGGCGACGATCCGTTCGCCTTGAGCTGCGCGGGCAGCCGTGCCGGTTCCGGTGACGACCTCGGCGCCTCGGAGATCCTGGACTTCTATGTGCACAAGGGCTGGCGCTTCCTCGCCATCCACGTGGACATCGCGCAGGCGCGCGAGGAGGGCATGCTGCCGCCGCTGCGCCTCACGTTCCCGGCGGACCGGCCGGTCTTCCCCCTGCGCATCAGCGCCATCAACGGGCTCAGCGCGGTCGAACCCGAATTCGGGACCGAGATCCTGCTCTACGCCGTGTCCTCGACGCCGCTCGCGCCGCTCGACCGCGAGGGGGAATTCGAATTCTCGGAGCGCTTCGACCGGGAGGACCTTCACGACTTCCCGGCCGTGGCAGCGGCCCTGCCGCCCCACGGGATCATCACCAAGCATCGCTTCTGGGCGACCGCGAAGGAGATGACCGACGACATCGAGCTCGGCCCGCGGCCCGAGACCGCCGCCTCGATTCCGTCCCGAGGCTCGTCCCGCAACGGAGCCGTGCTGGTCCTCGCCATGCTCGCGGTCTTCGTGGTCGTCAGCCGGCTGCGCCGCCGCGCCGGCTGATGCGCAGGTTCGCCCTCCTGCTCGCCGCGCTTCTCGTTCCGGCCACGGCCCTGGCCGCAGACGATCTGCGGCGGACGCCCGGTGTGCTGTTCGCCCTCGAGGGCGGCGGCGATCTGCTCTTCGCCCTCGGTGCAGAGGCCCGAACCCAGCCGTCGTTCACCGGGGCGATCGCTTTCGGCTACCGCCTGCGGGACGTGGAGGTCATGGCGGTCGGCCGCGTGGAGGAGGATCTCGCGGCCGCGGGGCTAGAGGCCATGTGGCGCATGCCGTGCTTCGCGCCCCTGCTCGTCGGCGGCGGCGTGCACTACGCCGTGTCCGGTTCGAGCGATCGGGGGCTCGAGCTCGTGCTGCCGCGCGTGGATCTGCGGCTCCCGCTCTCCCCGTCGTGGGAGCTCTCGTGGACCTTGCTGCGCCTGTCCTATTTCGACGGCACGATGATCGACGACGAGTGGGATCGCGGGCACCGGCGCCTCGCCCTGGGCTCCTCGATCGGCCTCGAGGCGCGCGCCGACAGGATCTGGGAGAGGCCGCGACCCAAACCGCTCGCGAGCGGAATCCTGCTGCGCTTCGCGCACGCGGTTGCGCTCTTCACGCCGGCCGCCAACGAGCGCGCCGAGCAGGTGGTCGCGGGCGACGACCGCATGGGGCGCGGTTTTCCGGAGAGCGGGTTCGCGTTCCTGGAGATCGCGCCCGGCTACAGGTTCTCCCTCGATCTCGGCTGGCTGGAGCTCGGCCTGCCGATCGCGGTCTACCCGTTGCAGGCGCTGGGCGGCGTGGGCCTCACTGTGCTCTTCCGCCCGCGCTCGGCGCCGGCGCTCGGGCTCGGCCTCACGGCCGCCTGGTATCCGCGGAACTATCTGCTCCTCTACCTGCCGCGCATCGAGCTTTCGTGGCGCGTGACGGACGCGTTCGATCTCTCTGTCACGCCGCTCGCCTTCGCCCTGCTCGTGCAGCCGGCGCGCGACGTGTGGGTCGAGGAGGGGCTCGAGTCCAAGGTGCCGTTCGTGGGTCTGGCCGTGGGCCTGGGCATGGGCTGGAGCCTGCCGGCGCCGTGACGCGCCCGCAGCCAAAACGATTGACAAGCGGGCCTGCTTGGCCGAACCATTTTTCACACAGGGCAACGCCCTCGGAACGCTTTAGGAGAGAGCATGGGGAGCGCGATCGACAAGGCGGAGAAGCTCATCGAGCAGGTCATCGAGGAGCTCGGCATGAAGCCCAAGGAGAGCCGCATGCCGGGCGCCGGGGGCACCACGTGGCGGGTCACGAGGGGCTCGGCCGCGGTGTTCGTGAGCCTGAACCCGGGCAGGGGCGGGGAGGCTCCGCGGCTGCGGATCGTGTCCCCGCTCGTGCGCCTGCCGGAGCACGTGCCCGCGGCCATGCTCACGCGCCTGCTCGAGCTCAACGGCACGGAGCTCCCGGGCCTCTCGTTCGGCATCATCCGCGACAAGGTGGTGCTCGTGGCCGAGCGCTCGGTGGTCGGCCTCGATCGGAACGAGGCGGCCGAGCTGCTGCAGGCCGTGGGCATCTACGGCGACAAGTACGACGACTTCCTCGTGCGGGAGTTCGGAGGCACGCGGGTGTGCGACCTCGGCTGAGGATCACCCTTGCCCTCTTCCTCGCCGCGATCCTCGGGGTGGCGTCGGCGGCCGCTTTTGATCAACAGATCACGTCGACCCTGTCGGCGGAGGGCTACTCGGTGCCGCGCGCGGACGGCACGTGGATCGCCCGCCGTCGCATCGTCGAGGATCTGCGCCTCGGCGCCTTCAACCTCCTGCCCGGGTCGGCGGATCCGTACTACCGCGGCCCGCGGCTCTCGGTGGAGCTCGCCTTGCGCCTCGACACGGACTTCGCGGTGGGCGGCGACGAGAGCAACCCGGCCATGGACTCAGCGTACGTGCCCGGTCTCACGCCCGTGCACGTCGACGCCAATGTCGCCAACATGAGCGCCGAGGGCCTGTGGCAGGGCGCGCTCGACGTGCGGGCCGGCCGCCAGATCCGGATGGGCACGCTCGGCTTCTTCGCCTTCGACGGCGCCGAGACCGTGGTCCATCTGCCCATCGGCGCCTCGTTCGCCACGTACATGGGTTACGAGGTTCGCGGCGGCGACCTGCTCGGATGGAGCGACCTGGAGCTCGACGGCACGGACAGTGGCGGGCGGCACGGCCTCACCGCGGATCGTTTTCCGGATCGGGAGGATCCGTCACTGCGCCTCGCCACGGGCGCCGAGCTCACGCTCAGTCCGGTGGCGTGGCTCGACGCGGCGGCCGCCGTTCAGGCCGTGGGGCTCAATGGCCCCATCGCGAGTCAGGAGGTGGGAGGCCGCATGAGCCTGGGCGGGGAGCCGATCCTGGCGGACGGCCGCGTGGTGTGGAACGCCATGCTCGAGGTGCTGGGCGAGGCGGATGCCGAGCTGGCCGTGACGCCGATCGACGCGCTCACGGTCGCGGCGGAATATCACCTCTTCCGCCCGACCTTCGAGGGCGACTCCATCTTCAACGTGTTCGACATCGCTCCCGAGAACGACGCGGGCGGGCGTGTGGAAGTGCGCCCGGTGAGCGCGGTGTCGCTCGCCGGCTGGGGCTTCGCGCGCATGGCCGACGGCAGCGCCGGCATCGACGGCCGGGCCGCGGACGCGCTTGTCTCGGGCGCGGGAGGCGGGCTGGGCGGCACGTACCGGACCCTCGCGCGCAGCCTGTCCCTGCGCCTTTCGGGCGTGTGGGAATGGGGCGAGAAGAGGCTCGGCGCCGAGGCGGGCGCGGGCCAGGCCTTCTGGAACCGCAGGCTGTGGCTCAACCTGCGGCTCTCCACCTGGCACCTCGACGACGCGTTCTCGAGCCGGCTCGCCGGCAACCTGGCCGGGTACGTGCTCTCCGGGCGCTTCACGCTCACCGAGGGCGCGGTGGTCGTAGGCGAGTTCGAGCACTACGTGGGCGGCGGCATGGAACAGCGCTTCACGGCGCTGGCCATCCTGGAGATCGAGGTGTGGCGATGAAGCGCGCTCTTGCCCTTGCGGCCATCGCGGCCGCCCTCCTCGCCGCGGTCGCAGGCCTCGGCACCGAGTCGCGCGGCGTTTCCAGAGCGCTCCTGCCGCCGTCGCGGCCGTCCGTGGTCGACGTGCACGGCCGTCACAAGCCGGGCGAGCCGGCGTGCGTCGCCTGCCACAAGGACGCGCTTTCGTCTCGCTGGGCCTCGGACCGCCTGGCTCCGACCATGGAGGACTGCGCAGCGTGCCACCCGGAGGCAAAGGGCGTCACGCCTCTTACGCCCGTGACCGAGGCCTGCCGCTCGTGCCACGGGCCCGTGCCCGAGGGCCGGCGCATCGTCCCGGGCACGTATGCGCGTCCGAACGTGAGGTTCCCGCACAAGGCGCACGCCAAGGAGCCTTGCGCCACGTGCCATCCGGCCGCGGCCGCGGGCAGGGCCGCACCGCCCGGCGAGGACACGGCCGGTATGCGTACGTGCTACGCCTGCCACCTCGAGCGCAAGGCGCCCGTCGCGTGCCGCACGTGCCACCTGGTCGAGGCCGACGGCGTGATGGTCACGCGCATCGAGGGCGCGGCTCTCACGCCGCCCGCGTGGCTCAAGGGGCCGACCCACGGAGCCACCTGGGTCCAGTCTCACGCATCGGTCGCGGGCTCGGACTCGGGGTTCTGCGCCGCGTGCCACAGGAACAAGTTCTGCGGGGACTGCCACCTGGGCAGGGTGCGGCCGCGCGACGCGCACCCGGGCGACTGGATCCGCTCGCACGCCGTGTCGTCGCGACTCGACAGCCCCACGTGCCGGGGCTGCCACAGGAGCCAATCGTTCTGTCTCGACTGCCACCGCCGGCAGGGCGTGGCTCCGGACAGCCCAAAGGACAGCAGGTCGTTCCAAGGCCGCTACCACGGCGATCTTTCGCCGGAGCTCATCTGCCGCCGCGCGCGCACCGACATCGTCTCGTGCGCGTCCTGCCACTCCGAGAGCTCGTGCGTGTCGTGCCACGCCGCGGTGAACCCGCACCCGTCCGGATGGGAGCGGCGCTGCGCGCACCTCGCCAAGTCCAACCCACGGGCGTGCGCCAAGTGCCATTCGGACGACGCCTGGCGCCGCTGCCGCTGACAAAGGTGGCGCCGACGCTCGGCGTCAAAACGCTTGCCCTCCGGTCGACCCGCGGCTATACACATTTGTCCCGGAGGGCTTCGGTCGAAGCCGCGGCCGCGGGGACCCAAGGAACCGGAAGGAGGCTGAAGTTGGACGAGCTTGCCCAGTATCTGATCGAAAAGATCATCGTCGATTTCGATGGAGAGGTGAACACGGAGACGGTGCGCGAGTTCCTGCGCAAGGATTCGAGCCCGACGGCGCGCGCCCTCCTGCAGAAGATCATCGAGGAGAAGGGGATCGACGACCTCATGCTCGCCCTGGCCGACTGCCTCACGGCCAACATCTCCGCCAACGTCGGCCCCGACGTGATCCGCGAGCACCTCCTCACCTACTCGGAATCCTGAGAGCCGTGTCCATGTACGCGCCGGCCGGTGGTCTCGCGAGACTGGCCGTCCTGTGCGCCGCGGCGGCGTCCCTCGCGGGCTGCGCGCCGCCTCCGCAGGAGTCGGACGCGTCGCCCGGGTACGGCCCCGAGCCGCTCGCGGCGACGCCTCGCGACGGCCAGGGCGGCGTCCCCGTGGACGCGGTCGTCCGCGTGTCGTTCAGCGATCACCTCGACGAGCGGACCCTTTACCAAGGCGGGCTCTCCCTCCATTCGGGCCCCGTCTCGCCCTGGATCATGGCCTACTACGATCCGGTGCGCCGACGGCTCGTGGTGTGGCCCAAGTCCACGCTGCGCGCGAACGCCACGTGGGTGCTCGACGTGGTCGAGGACGCGAACGTGCCCGTGGCCGGCCTCGACGGGCTGCCCGTGAAACCCGGCACGCTGACGAGCTTCCGCACCGGGACCGCGGCCGGGGACAATGCGCCGTACGTCGAGCGCACGTACGATGAGGACGTGCGACCCATCTTCGAGCGCCACTGCGCCGCCTGCCACAAGGGGCCGGGCACGGGCGTGGCACGCTTGCGGCTCGACACGATCGAGGGCGTCCGCGACACGACCATGGGCGTGCCGTCGGACGGTTGGCCGACGTGGCCGCGGATCGCGCCGTCGCGGCCGGGCGAGAGCTATCTCGTCTACAAGCTCCTCGGGTACGAGGGCATCGTCGGCGCTCCCATGCCTGCGTCGTGGGAACCGGACGTCCCGGCGACGAGGCTCACGCGGCGCGAGCTCGAGACCGTGTCCGACTGGATCGCCGGCGGCGCCACGTTTTTTGACCGGCTGCCGGGCGAGGAATAGGATTCGAACGTGACTCGACATGCGAAAAGGGCCCTCTCCTGCGGCATGGCCGCGACCGTGCTCGCGGGTGCGACGGTGTGGTTGGCGTGCTCGGCGGCGGGCGGTCAGCGCGTCGCGAGCGCCAAGGAGATCGCGACCGTGCTCGACATCCGCGAGCTCACCCCATCCGAGACGAAGCGCCTCCTGCGGGTGCTCCACGGCGAGGTATCACCGTGCGGCGACGACGTGTCGCTGGCCCTCGCCCTCTTCAATCCCGAGGCGTGCCCGCTCGCGCCGCTCGCCGGCCGGTTCGTGGTCCAGATGGTCATGGAGGACTACAACGAGCAGGAGATCTCCGCCGCCTACGTGGCGCGTTACGCCGCGGCCAAGGGCCTCGAGATCCCGGTCGACGGCTCGCCGCGCACCGGTCCGGAGCACGCCGCGGCGACCGTGGTCGTGTTCTCCGACTTCGAATGCCCGTTCTGCGCCAAGGCCGCGGAAAAGCTGCACGAGATCCTCCGTCAGTACCCGAACGACGTGGCCCTGGTGTTCAAGCACGACCCGCTCGCCATCCACCCCACGGCCGAGCTCATGGCGCGCGCCGCGTACGCCGCGTTCCGCCAGGACAAGTTCTGGGAGATGCACGACACGCTGTTCTCGGCATCGGGCTCGCCCGTCGATCGCGACAGGCTCGTCGTGATGGCCACGGGGCTCGGCCTCGACGTGAAGCGTTTCGAGGAGGATCTGGCCTCTTCGGGCGCCACCGCGGCCATCGAGGCCGATCGCAGCCTCGGGAAAAAGCTCGGCGTGGACGGCACGCCGACCATCTTCGTGAACGGCCGCAAGCTCGAGAACGGGGTGAAGGATCTGGAAGTGCGGCTGCGCGAGGAGTTCCTGAGGCGTGCGGCGGCCACCGCTGCGGGCGGCCAGCCCGGGCGACCCGACTAACCCGCGTCCAATCCTGAATCCGGCCCGCCGTCCGATCCCGCATCGATGCCGGCGTCCAGCTCCGTGCCTGTTCCGGTCTCGGTTCCGGTCCCGGTGTCCGTGTCGATCGGCTCGGCCGGGAGGCAGTACTTCTTCAGAGGGAACGGGTCGTTGCTCGGGAAGAAGCCGGAAGAGGAGAACGTCATGCAGTGGTACCCCTGGTTCGTCCGGCAGTCGCCGTCGTCTTCGCAGTACCCGAGGCAGTAGAGCTTGCCCGGCGCCGCGAACGCGATGCACGCTGCGGCCCCGCCGCAGCCGGTCCCGAAGAACATGTCCGTGCACGCCTTCGTGCAGTACCCGCCCGGCCACGCGGCCGGCATGTCGAGGGCGTTCATGTCCTCGAGGCACTTGGCCTCGGCCACCGGGCCGCCGCAGTCGGTCTGTGCCGTGGCCGCGGTGCACGGCTCGCCGAAGTCCACGGTGCCGGCATCGGTCATGTCCGAGTCCGAATCCGCGTCGGAATCCGAATCCGAATCGGAGTCCGAGTCCGCGTCGTTGTCAGTGTCCGAATCCGTGTCGGCATCCGCGTCGGCGTCTGTCCCCGCGTCGAAGCCGCCGCCGTCCTCGGTGCTCGTATCGGTCACGACGCATCCCGTTCCCACGAGCAAGACGAGAGCTGCAAACAAGAGCGAGCATCTGGCATGAACCACCATTTTCCCGTTTCCTCCGCTTAGGCTTCAAAAGCTCCTTCAAACCTCTATCATGTATCTTCGCAGGGACGGCATGGCAAGCGGCGGGGGCCGAGTCGCGCAAGATCGCGGTGACAATTGCCCATGGATTTTTGACAATCCGGTGACAACTCAGACAATTCGCCGGGCTATGACGTCGATGGGGCAAAGCTGCATGCGCGTCCGCAAGAAGGGACCGTATGCCACGGAGTGTGACGCATGCTCGAAAACCTGCTCATCGGCGCATACCTGACCATCCTGGGGCTCCTCGCGGTCTACGGCTTCCACCGCAGCCACCTCGTCTACCTTTTTATGAAGACGCGCGAAAACAAACCGAAGCCCAAGGGCGAGTTCAAGGAGTGGCCGTTCGTCACGATCCAGCTCCCCATGTTCAATGAGCGGTACGTGGCCGAGCGCCTCATCGAGGCCGTGGCCAAGATCGACTACCCGCACGAAAAATTCGAGATCCAGGTCCTCGACGACTCCACCGACGACACCACCGAGATCGCGCGGGCCGCGGTCGAGGCGGTCATGCACAGGGGTATCCAGGCCTCGCTCGTCCACCGCAGCGACCGGACGGGTTACAAGGCCGGCGCTCTCGAGAATGGCCTGCGCACGGCCAAGGGCGAGTTCGTGGCCGTGTTCGACGCGGACTTCATCCCGCCCTCGGATATCCTGCGCGACACGATCAACTTCTTCACCGACGAATCGGTCGGCATGGTGCAGGTGCGCTGGGGCCACATCAACCGGCGCTACTCCATGCTCACCCGCATCGAGTCGCTCATGCTCGACGGCCACTTCGTCATCGAGCACGGGGCGCGCCAGCGGTCCGGGCGCTTCTTCAACTTCAACGGCACAGCCGGCATGTGGCGCCGCAAGGCCATCAGTGACGCGGGCGGATGGGAGCACGACACCCTCACCGAGGACATGGACCTCTCGTACCGGGCGCAGCTCAAGGGCTGGAAGTTCGTCTACCTGCCCGACGTGGTGGCGCCGGCCGAGGTCCCGGTCGAGATGGCGAGCTTCAAGTCGCAGCAGCACAGGTGGGCGAAAGGCTCGATCCAGGTGGCGCGCAAGATGCTGCCCGTGGTCCTGCGCTCGAACGCGCCCTTCAAGGTCAAGGTCGAGGCCATCTTCCACCTCACCAACAACCTGGCATACGTGCTCATGATCTTCCTCGCTCTCCTGCTCCTGCCCAACCTGCTCGTGCGTACGGAGCACGGGTGGCGCGAGGTGATCCTCATCGACCTGCCGCTCTTCTTCGGGACCACGGTGTCGATCGGCACGTTCTACGTGGTGGCGCACAGGCAGCTTTACGGCGGGACGTGGAAGGCCATCGCCAAGGTGCCGCTGCTCATGGCGCTGGGCATCGGTCTCTCCATCAACAACGCCAAGGCCGTGCTCGAAGGCCTGTTCGGCTACCAGAGCGAGTTCGTGCGCACGGCCAAGCACGGGATCGAGACCCGCAGCTGTGCCTGGCGGCAGATGACCTACCGGGCCAAGAAGGGGCTCGTGCCGCTCGTCGAGCTCCTCTTCGCGAGCTATTTCGTGGTCACGATTTACGCGGCCGTGATCGGCAAGCACTACGTGTCCCTGCCTTTCCTGGCCCTCTTCCTCCTGGGTTACCTCTACGTGGGGGCCCTGTCCATCTACCAGCGGCGCTAAGCGCCCAGCGGTCCAAGTCCCCTTGTGTCCTTCTTTCAATATTCGGAGAACCGTGTTTTCAGGCACGCCCTATGCAGACACGCATATTACGTAGTAATATACCCCACACATAAAATGCATCAGCAATAGTATACTGCCAAATTGTAGAAATGCCTTGTTTGCCTTTCTGTTTTTATCATTCATCGAGCACATTTCGACGAACCGAATAATTGTAGCTATAAAAAAAACAAACAAAGCCAGAGCATAAGCCCAACCGAAATTACCATCTCTCTCCCTCAAGCCGGTTTCGACCAATAACGCAAATTCAAAAAAACAAACAATATATAAAACAACTGAAAACAGCATCAGTTTGTTTTCGAATATGTTTTTCATGTTCAACAATACAATGTAAAGAGGGAAGGCCACCGCAATCAGCACGGATATTGCGACGTTGGGCGTATATCTTTGCCAGATCTTGAGAAACGAAATGGATATCCCGCTTCTATCATCACCGACATTGTATCTAAGAAGCAGGTACGCTTGCGTACCGACAATCAACGCCGTCGGTATCAACGCGATTGCCAACCTACAATATAGCGACAATGCGCAGGAACGCGTCACGATCATTTCGACCGCCAGAAACAAACCAAGCGCCGGGATAAATCCTTGGACGAAGGACGGTTTGACCAGACAACTGACTGCCGTCAAAATGCCAATGCCGATGAGATATTTCAATCCGCCGTTCATGTCTATTCTGAATTTGCGATAATACAACACGAACAAGTATATTATTGTTATTGCAAACGGCTTTACCGCATTGCTGGTCGGGTTGTGCCAGATGGTGGGCGATCCCTGCCCCAAAATGGGTTGGATATTGAACCATGGTACGTAAATAGGAGTAATGAAAACGGTCATCACGGTTATTATGTTTATCCCGGCGTAGGATATTTTGTCACACAGCTCTCTTATCAAGATGTTTCTCGTGATGACGACTGTCACGACATTGAAGCAAGCCGCAATCAGTGCACCTGCATACTGATAATCCGCCGTCACTAATTTTGTCGTCAGCGCCACAAGAATATGCCACACAGGATAAATATAAAGGGTTGACATGATATTGTGAAGGCTGATGCGGGAAGCCAGAGCCTCATGAACCTGAAAATCACTTCGTGCAGCTATGCCTTCTTTGTAGGAAACGACAAATGTCAGAAAAAAAACGGAAACATAAATAAACAGCCCAACGTGATCTATCTTTTTTTCCTCATAAGACATCTTCGTTTTGTCCCGTGTTCAGTGCGCAATAAATGCGCTTTGTGTTCGACCGTTTCTCCCGATTACTCGGGCACGGTTCGACCACTCTTGCTTCTCTCTCCGGATCTCCGTTTGCCGTCTTTCTTCCCCGAGCTCCTCACACACGTCGAATAGTACCTTCCGGCTGGTATGCACTTGTACCTGCGAAGCGACACGTCGCGGGTTAGGTCCTTCGAGATCAATATCGGCAACGAGTTTTTTTTCAGCCCCGAGAACCTCATTGACTCCGGATATTTCAAGAACCACGTGTTGTACAAGGATCCCATGTCCTTCCCGCAGAATGGGTGGCCGTTCGGCGAGGATATCAATACGGCAATTTGACCGGGAGAAGAGCAGAACTTCGTTCGTGCCGCGACCTGGGAATACAAGCTTCCGGGGGCGTACATCTGATCAATGTCTTCGATCTCAGCCCCTCTCTGTGTGCTCTCCAGATACAAGTCCAGGACGTAATGATAGCGAGAGCCGAGGTCCAGAACGGCGGTATATATGACGACGAGCGAGGCGACGATGATCGACAATCGAAGTCCGTTGGTTATTGGTATTGGCACCCTCAGTACGCCGAGCTTGATCGCCGGTACGATGGAGCAGAATACTGCGACCGCCTCCACAGTGCGCACATATCTGAACGGTCGCATTTCATACATGAAGAAGAACAGGTAAAATGCGGCCAATGGGGCGATCGCAACCAGATATTCCACGAGATGAGATCCGTGTGCGGCGTCGTAGGTAGCCTTGCAGAGATACAATATGATCAGCACCCACATGATGGTATATGCGGGCATGGCGACGTTTGAGACGTCAAACAGGATCTTCTCAAACACATCTAATGCATTCCCCTGTGAGGTCGTCCAATTCAGCGCCACGTCCAATCGTCGTGGCAGGTCGAAGAAGGCAAGATGCAGCAGCAAGGTCGCGGCTATGAAGCCGCACGTATGAATGACGATCGGGAGCAATCTTATACGCAGGGAATCCCCTTGCCGATTCTCAAGGCCGGCGAGAGAAAGGAACACTCCGAAGCTCAGCGGCCAATACCTGAAATTGAACAGAGTCGGGATAAACAGCAGCACGGCGATCCCGATCGAGGAGATCTTCCGACCGCGCGCGCCCCCCTTGGTCAAAGCAAGCAACGTCGCCAACATATAGAAGAGATTGGCCAGGTGTTCGGGCCTGATTTCGAAGCCTCGATTCATTGCCAACCAGGCTCCGAATGTGAAACTCAATATCCAAATCGGGGATTTCCCGCCCGGCGAGCAGACGAGCACGCGAGAAAATACCAAGTAGGCCGATGTGATCGTCCCGATGAAGCAGAGAAAAGTCAGCAACCGCAGCGACAGTATGCTCGACTGGTAGTCCCGAAAGATGCAGAACCAGCCCTGGAGAACCGCCACGAGGAGGTCGAACAGACCATTCTCGGTCAGATCGAGTTTGGAACGATATATATAAAATGACTCGTCTACCCTGAACGGTTCGAGAAATACGACGATGACCGCCAGGAAGAGCAAGGCGCATGTCATTGTCGCCAGGCATACGTCATTTGCCCATGTGACAAATCTCACAGCGCGTTTTTTAGATGCCTTGTTCATTCCGCGTTGTTGGCATGAAGAATCGTACGGCGGAACACGCCGAGTCTATTTGCGAGTTCCATCACGGCAAGGTCCAGATTCGGCGGCTCATCATAGGGCGCCTCGAGCAAGGGGGCATGAAGCATCAACGTATTTCGAGGTTGCAGAACGATTCGTCTTCAACCACGGGTGAATCGTAGCCCGGCTCCTCCGAAATCTCAAGCCGTTTCCCCAGCGTTTCCCCAGCGACGTCACGCCCTTGCGCCGAGTTCACACGCTCGCGCCGTCTCGGGCGGGGGGCGTGTCCGGCGTCGTGCCCTGAATCTCGCCGCGCCGGGCGGCGGGCTAACAACAGTCGCCTCGTCGGCGCGTTCGCGGGGATGTTTCGGATCCTGACTCCGTTGTTGACAGGCAGCTCGCGGGACAGTTATGTCGGTCGTCTCTGAACACGGGATTCGACGGAGGATAGGGTCATGCAATCGGGAAGCGCGACGAGGCGGGACTCTCCATGAAGGGCAAGGTGCTCAAGGCGGCACGCGTCGCCATTGTGGCTGCGGTCGCGCTCGTCGTGACTGCGCAGATCGTGCAACTCGCGGCGGAGGGCTCGAGTCTCGTGGTTCGCAAGGGCATTCTGCTCGCCCGGGACAATGACGCTGCGGTTTTCGTCGAAAAGGCCCAAGAATCCGGGTGGTTCGTAGATATTATCGCGCCGTACGGGCCTTTGTACTACCGCGTCGCCGCGACCATCCAGAAGGCCGACGCCCTCGTTGCGGGAGCCTTGGGGACGAACGACAGTCGCGATGAGAGCTTCTGCCGGGTCATGGTCTTCATGTCCCTCGCCTCGATGATGGCCGTCCTTTTGATCATCACCGCTGGGGCGGCATGGGGAGCATGGCAGCGGTGCGCCGTGTTCGGTATTCTGTTGTTCCTCTTGTTGTCCCATTGGCTGTTTGCCTGGTTCTCTTTTCGTATCTATCCGGAGTTCTTCCTGGCGATACTGATCACGGCGGCGACGTTCTTCACGATGAGGATTCCGCTCGTCGGCACCCGTCTGCGCACGGGGGCGTTCTATGCCGCTTCGGTCCTCTGGGGGCTCGCCTGTCTCGCGAAATCAAACGCCGGGACCTTCGCAATCGGCTACATCGTCGTTCTGTCCATCCCGTTTCAGCGGGGCTGGCGCAGCTTCGGACTGCGGACACTGGAAACCTTCATCGCCGGCTGCACGATGCTCACGACTTTCTTCGCGATCGGCTATCCGCAAGCGCTGCGCGTCACCGAGCAGTACGAGGGGCTGAGCAAGTACATGGGAGCCCGGGTCCAGAGCTTCGACTGGATCTGGGCGTTCGACTGGGTGCTGCACTACCTCAGGCACTTCCTGCCGCTGTCCGTCGCGGTGTTTGTTTGCGCTCTCGTCTTCGGCAGGCGAGAGCGAGACTCTCGGCATGTGCGGATCCTCGGCGGATCTTGGCTTGTCATTGTCCTGCCTCTGATCCCACTCGCCGCGATCATCAAAACGCATCTCATCATCCCCACGAGACACTATGCGATTACCGTGGTGTGCTGCATGCTCTGCGCCCAGATTTTTATCCAGAGGAGGTGGGTGGATCTCCTTCGCGACTTCATGGGACGCCATGTTCGGGGATCGGGCCGCGCGCCATCGTGGCTGAATCGAGAAACGGTGTCATATGGCTGCGCGGCCGCCATTGCAGGGTTCGTCGCAGTCGCGGGTCCGATCCCGGGCGCCATAACCGAGTCGGTCGCAAAGCAGGCGGACTGCTTCGCGGAAGCCGAAGCCATGGCCAGCACGATTTCCACGCGGCGCTCGAACCCGAAACAGCTTCTGATCGCGACCCCATACTTCCCCATCCCCGACGATCAGCCGTACCGTCTGGTCTGGAGCCTGCAAGAGAAGTGGCTCGCGGGAAACGGTGCGAAGTTCCTGGGCATCAACGAAGAGTACGCCAACCGGTACCGCGGAGAGGTTTCGGACTACAACAGGCTCAAGAAACCCTGGCAACAGATGCAAAAGTTTTTCCGCAAATTCTCTGATCGCGCATCGGCGAAGGACCCAAGAGGCCGTACCTGGAAGAAGGTATTCACGACCAAGTGCAACCTCACGCTGTGGGAGCGGCAGGATGGTCCGCGTCGGAAGGTGCGTGGGCGCTGAAGCTCAAGGCCGCGTCCGCCCTTCGCCGAGCACGCTGAGCAGAGTGTCCACGACCTCCTCGGCCTCTTCGTCCGTCATCTGATAGAAGAGCGGCAGCCGGACGAGGCGGGCGGCGATGCTCTCTGTCACGGGCAGGTCGCCCGGTCCAAAGCCGAAGCGCGCTCCCATGGGCGAGAGGTGGAGCGGCACATAGTGGAATACGCACATGATGCCCGCCGCCCGCATCCCGGCGATCACGCGGTTGCGCTCCTCCTCGCTCTCGAGGAGGACGTAGAAGAGATGGCCGTTGGGCGACGCCTGCGCCGGAATGCGCGGCGTGCGGATTCGAAGCTCCTGCTCCAGGGGCGAAAGGCGCCCGAGGTAGTAGTCGAAGATGGCGCGCCTGCGCCGGTTCACGGCATCCAGGCTCTCGAGCTGGGCGCACAGGTACGCGGCCAGGATGTCCGACGGCAGGTACGACGAGCCGATATCGGTCCAGGTGTACTTGTCGACGAGCCCTTGCAGGAACCTGGTGCGGTTGGTCCCCTTCTCGCGGATGATCGTGGCGCGATCGACGAGATCGGCGCGGTTGATGATCAGCGCGCCCCCCTCGCCGCAGACGATGTTCTTGCTCTCGTGGAAGGAGAGCGCGCCCAGGTCGCCGATCCCGCCGAGCGGCCTGCCGCCCCACGTGGCGCCGAGGCCCTGGGCCGCGTCCTCCACGAGCTTAAGACCGTGCCCGTCCGCGATCTTCCTCATCGCCTCCATCTGCGCCCCCACGCCGCCGTAATGGACGACGAAGATCGCCTTCGTGCGCTCCGTGACCCGCGCCTCGCACAGCGACTCGTCGATGTTGAGCGTGTCCTCTCTCACGTCGACGAAGACCGGTCGCGCGCCGCGCAAGGCGACGGCGTTCGCGGTGGAGACGAACGTGAACGATGGCAGGAGCACCTCGTCCCCGGGACCGATGTCGAGCAGCAAGGAGCACATCTCGAGGGCGTGGGTGCACGACGTCGTGAGGAGCACCTTCGAGCCGGCGTAGATCCGCTCGAGGATCTCCTTGCAGCGTTTGGTGAACGCGCCGTCGCCGGCGATCACGGAGGATGCGAGGCACTCCTCGATGTACTCGAGCTCGCGCCCCGTGCGGCATGGCCTGGAGAATGGAATGCGCATTGTCCGCTCCCGATGAACGATCCGCCGGACGCTACCTCTCCCTATCCTCGCCTATGAGCATCCGGTTGGCGTCCTGCCACGATTCGAACGTGCCGGCGTCGGTCCAAGGCCCCTCGAGCACGCCGTAGGTCAGCGTCCCGCGCTCCACGTAGGCGTTGTTGACGGCCGTGATCTCGTACTCCCCGCGGGCGGAAGGCTTCATGCCGCGGATGATGTCGAACACCTCCCCATCGTACATGTAGTAGCCGATGACCGCGTAGTCGCTCTTCGGTTTCTCGGGCTTCTCCTCGATCTGGATGATCCTCTTCTCATCGATGGCCGCGATGCCGTAGCGCTCCGGATCGGCCACCTTCTTGAGCAGGATGCGCGCCCCGCGTTCCTGCTTCTCGAACGCCCTGACGTGCTCCCCGAGGTCGGCGGTCGTGATGTTGTCGCCGAGGATGACGAGGACCCGTTCCTTGCCCGCGAACTGCTCCCCCAAGGCCAGCGCGTGGGCGATGCCCTTGGCCTCCTCCTGCACGCGGTACGTAAACTCGCAGCCGAACTCCTTGCCGCTGCCGAGGAGGTTCACGATCTCGCCCATGTGCTCGGTGCTGGTCACGACCAGGATCTCGGTGATGCCCGCACGGGTCATGCGCGTGATCGGGTTGTAGATCATGGGCTCCCTGCCCACCGGCAGGAGGTGCTTGTTCGTCACCTTCGTGAGCGGATGGAGTCGCGTCCCTTTGCCGCCGGCCAGAATGATCCCTTTCATCTTTCCCCTCCTAGCGGTTGTTGTACCATTGGTCGTAAAAAGTCAGGTATTCGCCGGTCAGGATCGGCTGCCACCAATTCCGATGCTCCTTGTACCACTCTACGGTGGCGCGCAATCCGTCATCGAACGTCACCGCGGGCGACCAGCCCATCTCGTCCCTGACCTTGGTGATGTCCATGGCATAGCGCCAATCGTGGCCCGGGCGATCCTTGACGAACCGTATCAGGTCGCGGCCGCCTGTCACCGCGTCGGCGATGCGCTCGACGATCTGGATATTGGCCATCTCGGACTCGCCGCCGAAATTGTAGACCTCTCCGCTTCGTCCCCGCTCAATCGCCATCAGGATGCCCCGGCAGTGGTCCTCCGCGTGGATCCAGTCGCGTACGTTCCGGCCTGCCCCGTACACGGGCAGTTCCTTGCCCTGCATGGCGTTGATGGTCATGAGCGGGATGAGCTTCTCGGGGAACTGGTATGGCCCGTAGTTGTTGGAGCAGCGCGTGATCACCGTGTCGACGCCGAACGTCCGGTGGTGGGCCTGCACGAGGAGATCGGCGCTCGCCTTGCTCGCCGAATACGGGCTGCTCGGGTCGAGCGGCGTAAGCTCGGTGAACTTGCCCTCGTCGCCGAGCGAGCCGTACACCTCGTCGGTCGATATCTGAACGAAGCGGCCGCGGCCCGCGAGCCGGACCCGCTCCAGAAGGTTGAACGCGCCGAGGATGTTGGTCTCGATGAAGGCGCGCGGCCCGAGGATGCTGCGGTCCACGTGTGACTCGGCCGCGAAGTTGACGACGCACTCCGGAGGCTCTGGGAAACCGCCGAACAGCCGCTCGACGAAACCGTTGTCGCTGATATTCCCCTTGGCGAATGCGTGCGCGAGGTCGAGGCCGGTGTCGGCCAGGTTGGCCAGGTTTCCCGCGTACGTGAGCGCGTCGACAACCGTCACCCTCCATGCGGGGCGCTTTGCGACGACCATCTTGACGAAATTCGAGCCGATGAACCCGCAACCGCCTGCGATGATGATGTGCACTTGGTCTTCTCCGCGCGATGCCGACGCCGTTTCAGGCACGGATATTGATAAACAATTTCGTACCGAAAGGCAAAGGTGGACGGGCCGCGCACCTCTGTGTTGCCGAGCTGTGCATGCTCATTCGGGGGAGCAACCTCTCAGACCTCCGAGTACCGGAAGCACCCGACCAGGTGGTCGTTGACCATGCCCACGGCCTGCATGTGGGCGTACATGATGGTCGAGCCCACGAACCTGAACCCGCGCTGCTTGAGATCCTTGCTGAACAGGTCCGATTCCTTCGACGTCGCGGGCAGCTGTGCGAGCGTCTTCCACCGGTTGCGGATCGCCCTGCCGTCCACGAACCGCCAGCTGTACGCGTCGAACGAACCGAACTCCTCGCGCACCCTCAGGAACGCCCGCGCGTTGCTCACCGCGGCCTCGATCTTGAGCCGGTTCCTGATGATGCCGGCATCCTGCATGAGCCGCTCGACGCTGGCCCCGGTGAACGCCGCGACCTTCCCGGCGTCGAAGCCCGCGAAGGCCCGCCTGTACCCCTGCCGACGCTTGAGGATGGTGAGCCAGCTGAGCCCGGCCTGCGCGCCTTCCAGTATCAGGAACTCGAACAGCTTGCGGTCGTCATGGACCGGGACTCCCCATTCGTCATCGTGGTAGGCCGTATACACGGGATCCTTCACGCACCAGGGGCAACGCTCGATCGTTTCCGTCTTCATCGTTCCGTGTGGGCAAGGCGGCAGGCTGTCATCCCCTGAGCCCGATGGGGTCCAACCCGCGCGCGCTGCTATTTGAAGGTCACGTTCAATGAGTACTGGCCCGGGTACTCCGTCCCGCTGGGGCCGCTGTACGAATCGGCCACCAGATAGTACGTCCCCTTCGCGACAGTCGTCGAGAACGTCTTATCGGCCCGTTTGACGCACGCGGTGGAGCTCAGCGAGGACAGAAGGTGGATATCGACATCCACGCCGGATGCATAGGTCAAGGTCGCCGTGAGCGTGCCGCTCGCGCTCACCGTGAACATGTAAACGTACTCCGGCCCCTTCTCCCCGGTGCTCGTGGCGCACGAATAGCTGTCGAACTTGTCCCTGTTCGAGGTTTTTGTGCTCCTCGAGTCCGTATAGGGGAATGAGGGGATATAGATGACGTCCGCAGCGAACGTCACGTTCAAGGTGTACTGGCCCGGGTAGTCCGTCCCGCTGGGACCGGTGTATGAATCGGCCACCAGATAGTACGTCCCCTTCGCGATGTTCGTCGTGATGCTCGTGTCATTGCGCGCAAGGCACGCACTGGCGCTCGCCGCGGACAGCAGATGAATATCGATATCCACGCCGCTTGCGTAGGTCAACGATGCCGAGAGCGTACCGCTCGTGGCCACGGTGAACTTGTAGACGTACTCCGGTCCCTTCTCGTTGATGCCCGTTGCGCACGAGTAGGTGTCGAACTGATCGCGGGTCGAGCTCTTGGTGTTTTTCGTGTCCGTGTAAGGGAACGAGCTGATCGTGATGACGTCCTCACTCGGCACGACGGTCTTCTTCATCCCGATGTTGCACCAGGTCGTGGTGCCGGAAACGACCGTGCACGATTTCGTGGTCTGGTCATATCCCGTGGCCGAGGCTTTCATCGCGTAGGCGGCGGGGGGAAGAGTGAACGACCAGAGAGCCTCGGTGCCCGCAGCGGTGGCGGTCGCGCCGGTCTCCACGACGTTGACGGTCGCCCCTGTGATCCTCTTGGTCATGTCGGTGGTCCCGACGTCCTCGTAGACCACGCCGGTGGCGACGCCCGTCGCAGGCGTGGTGTCGCTGTCCGGGGCGTCCGGAACGAAATCGGCGTTCAACGTGAACGGTCCGGCATATTCCACGCCCGAGGAGTCAACCCAGGTGTCCGCCGCGAGGTAGTACGTGCCCGCCTCGATGTGCACGGATATCTTCTGGTCGTTGCGGGCCACGCAGCTGCCGGCGCCGGCCTTGCTCAACAGATGGATGTCGATGTCCACGCCCGGACCGGAGGTCACCGAAGCGGTCAGTTGCCCGGCCTGGGCCGCGTTGAAGACGTAAACGTATTCCGGTCCCTTTTCGCTGATCGTAGAGGCGCAGGAATAGGTGTCGAAACTGTCGCACCCCGACTTCGTCGTATCCTGCGTGTCGCTGAACGGGAATTTGGTTATCGCTTTCGGCCCGGGGCAGGTCTTGGGCTGCGAGTCGACGATCTTGTTGTAGCGCCGCGCAATGTAGTTGTTGACGAAGGTCCATCCCCCGGTGGTGTTCAACCGGACCTTGCTGGCGCTGCCGGAAGCCTCATAAAAGACCGGGGCGCCCGATGTGTTGAGATACGAGAACAGCACGACATGGCTGCCGGCCTTGTTGAAGATGTCTCCCTTTTTCACCGTGCTCTTGTTGATGGCGGTCGAGATCGACGGCAGGCCGGTCGTCCCGTAATGGCTCTCCCCCCAGCACATCGAGACGAATCCCGAGCAATCGACCCCGGCGGTGCAGGCGAGGACGCCGTTCTTCGAGTGGGATCCGGCTCCGTATCCCTGGGCGATCTGGCTGTCGAACACGTTCAACGTCATGTAGCCGCCCCAATCGTAGGGGACCCCCGTATGCGTTCCGGGCGAGTAGTCGCTTTTGTACGACGAGGAGCAGCTGGCATAGACGTTGGCGGAAGTGCTCGTCCACTTGTGGTTGGCGTAGCTCGCCGCCGTGGCGATCACCGTGTCTCGATCGATGCCCGCCGCCGTGGCGACGAAGGAGGCGCAAAATGCCGAGAGGAAAACGGCGATGATTACTTGGCGGCCCATTTTTTCACCTCGATTCTATCCTGGTACACCAACATCGCGTAAACCGACCCGTCCGCGCCGATTCGAATATCCCTGAACGGAAGCGCATACACGTCGCTCGGGATCTCAATCGGCTTGGTCCAATCTTCCGGTTTGCTCCCGACGCGCATGACGTATCTCTTGACCTTCACCTGTTCCACCGTCGCGCTGTCGTCCGTTTCGACCCTCAGATACGGCCGGCCCTGGCTGTCGGAATCGATGTACGTGACGGATAGAATCGGTCTATCCATTGTAATCTCGTACTTCTTCTCCGCATTTCCCTGATATCCCGACGCCTGCAATTGCTTGCTGGCGTAAAGCACTCCCGAGGTCGGAGCCAGATTCGTACGGAAGAACATCTGGTTGCGCATCGAAAGCAACGCGAGATAGGGAGCCGCGACCCCCGAGCTGCTGACTTTGTAGGTCATCTGTCCGGAGTCACGGGCGAACAGCTGGGAATCATTGTTGTAGAACACCCCGCTGAAATCCTGAACGGACGACAGGCTGCGGACCGGCGTTGCCTGCGATATCTGGTTCGCACCCTTGGGCAGAACGAACACGAGATCGGTCGCTGCCTGGTAGACCGCCATCTCTCCCGACGGCGCCAGCGAAAAATCAAGGAACGGAGCCCGGTCTTTTACGAGATTGATCTTGCCGATTGGCGTTCCGCCCGCCTGGAACGACTTGATCGTGGAGCTCACCGAATCCAGGATGTAGACATTCCCCGAAGAATCGACATCGAAGCTGGCCGGCCCCTGGGGCAATTCGTCCTCGGCCCCCGGCGACACCGCGATCTGGCCGTCGCTGCCGCCCACGGCCAGTTTCAAATCCGAGATCGGAGCATATTCCGAAAGCCCTGTGTTCGGCACGGTCACCGTCTCCGGCTCAAGAGAAGCGGGCTCGGTGTCCGGCTCATCGGTCGATTTCCCGGTGTCGGTGCCGTCGGTTGCTTCCGTGCCCTGGTCGCTGTTTTTGCCGTCGTCCGTGGACTTCGTCGGCTCGGGACTTCCCTTGTCCCAGAGGCACCCCCCCAATCCCGAAACCAGAAACAACATCAAAATCGGAAAAACTGTTTTCGGACTCATCGGGTCTTTCCTCCTTTGTGGTTACCGTGCTGTCGCCTGACCACCCTGACTTCAAGACTATCTCATTTCTCCATGTTCGCCGCCATCGAAAACGAAACCGCGGCTCACAGCTGCCGCCACGGTTTCGCCGAGATGAGCCCGGAGCGCAGGAGCTCCGCGACGCGCCTCCCTTGCGCCACCTGTTGATCCCAGTAGCCGTCGACCCGGCCCGTGTCCTTGAGCGCGCGCAAGGTCGCGACGACCTCGGGCTCGATGGGCTCGGGCAGGGCGGGCCAGGCCGGGGCGCCCGGCAGGGGCAGGTAGGCGTGCAGGTGCAGGCGGCTCTCGGGCAAGCCGAGCACCTCTCGAGCGAGATCGAGCGACGCCAAGCGGTCTTCGCGCGTCTCGCCGGGAAAGCCGAACAGGAGGTCCACGTGTGGCACGAGCCCGGCCTCGGCCACGAGCCGCACCGCGCGCCGGTTGTCCTCGACGCAATGGCCGCGCAGCATGAGGGTGAGCGCGGCGTCCGAGCCCGACTGCGCACCCACCACCACCGTGCGGTTGGCGCAGTGCCGCGCCACGACCGCGAGGAGCTCGGCCCGCACGCGGTCGGGCCGCACCTCGGCCGGGAAGCTGCCCAGCATGGGAAAGAGGGCGCCTGCCGCACGGCACGATCCGAGCAGGCCGTCGAGGGCCGCCGCAACGGCTTCGGGCGGGCCGCCCCCGTACGAGAAGGCGTCCGAGGCGAGGAAACGGATGCGCCTGTGCCCGCGCGCCACCGCGTGGGCCACTCCGGCCAGGATCGTGGCCGGACCCCGGAAGCGCACCTTGCGGCCGAACGTGGCCGGCACCTGACAGAACGCGCACGAGTGCGGGCACCCGCGCGAGATCTCGACGAACGGGAACTCCGAGGTGGTCCCGTCCGCGTGCGGCGCGCTGTCGAGGTCGAACGGCTGCCCGAACGCGGCGATCACGGGCTCGCGCACCACGCGGCGCACGTCGGGATCCGCTGCCCAGGAAGCGACAAAGGCGGGCAAGGTGCGCTCGGCCTCGCCCGTGAAGACCGCATCGAACCCCAGGCGCAGCGTCCCCTCGGGATCCGCGCTCGGGTGCGGCCCGCCGGCGATGAGCAGCGGACGGTGCGGCGCACGCGCGAAGGGAGCGATCCTCGAAACCGCCTCGTCGAGATCCACGGTCGTGAAGGAGAACGCGAGGATGTCCGCGGACGACAAGTCGCACGGCGGCGCGTCGTACGCGGCGACCTCGAGGCGCCCTCCGTTCCCGAGCGGGACGAGCACGCGCATCAGCACAGCGATGCTGTTGCGGTTGCGCGGCGTGCGGACAAAGGCGACTCGCATGCCGCGCTCTAGCCCAAGCGGGTCGCGCGGACAAGCGACGGTTGAATAATTCCTCTGTTCCGCATTTTCCCGTGGTATAAATAGAAAACGACGTTCCCAAAAAGGAGCCTTGCCATGAAGCGCAGCATTCCGTTCTGGCTCGCGGTTTCGTACCTGTCGATCATCGCCGCGTGCGGCAACAATACGGCGGTGGGCAACGAGGACTCCGGTCTCGACGCATTTTTCGACGGCGGCGGCGATACGGACGTGGACGCGGACGGTGACTCGGACACGGACGGCGACACCGACTCGGACACGGACGGCGACACCGATTCGGATACCGATTCGGACTCGGACACCGACACGGACACGGACACGGACTCGGACGTGGACGGCGGCACCGATTCGGACACCGACACGCTGACGAGCCCGGACGCCTGCCCATACGATTGCGTCGACGCCGGCGGGTGCACGGGCGACATCTACGTGAAATTCGAGTGCACGGGCGCGCAGATCTGCTGCGCGCAGGCCACGGACACCGGCACCTCAACTACGGCCGAGCCGTGCCCCTTCGTCTGCGGCCCCGCGGATGCGTGCAACGGCGTCATCCACCTGCAGTACGGCTGCTCGAACGGCCATTTCTGCTGCGAGCCGGACACCGACACGAACACGGACACGGCGGCGTGCGCCTTCGACTGCATGTCGGAGTACGACTGCGGCGCGGCGGCGGGCACCATGCACAACGAGATGACCTGCGCGGGAACGGATGAGGTCTGCTGCGACGTGGGCACGGACACCGCGACCACCACGGACACCACGGCCTGCATCTACGACTGCGTGTCGGGCATGGAATGCTACATGTCGGGCGGCACCACGCACAACGAGCTGGATTGCCCCGACTTCGGTGACGTCTGCTGCGATACGGGCGGGACCGACACCGGTTCGGGCGACTGCGTGGACGACGGCGGCGGTCAGTGCCGGTACTACTGCGGTTCCGGCTACACGGAGAACGCTTCTTACACCGGCTGCCAGGGCGGCCGCGTCTGCTGCATCCCGAACTGACCGCCTCTCGGTTTTCCTAGAGCAGATCGTCGATCGGGCCGGCGCCCTCGCGCACGACCTCCATGGCGCCGCTCTCGTCGAAGGCGAGCACCGTGGACGGCTTGAGGCCGCCCGGGCCGGCGTCGAGGACGAGATCGAGCTGCTTGAAGTGTCGGGAGATCTCCTCGGGATCGTTGCTCTCCCAATCGTCGCCCTCGCGGCTCGCCGACGTGGAGATGATGGGGTGGCCGAGCTCGGCGAGGAGCGCCTGGGCGACCGGATGCTCGGGCACGCGGATGCCCACGGTCCTGCGGCTGCTCGTGCACAGCTTGGGGACTTCCTTGGTGGCCGAAAGCACGAACGTGTAGGGCCCCGGAACCAGCCTGCGCATGATGCGGTAGGCGCTGTCCGGCACGACCGCGTACTTGCTGATCTCGGACAGGTCGCCGCACAGGAACGAGAAGGGCTTCTCCTTGCGCGCGCCCTTGATCAGGTAGACTTTTTCGATCGCCTTCTTGTTGAACACGTCGCAGCCGAACCCGATCACCGTGCCGGTCGGATAGGCGATCACCCCCCCGTCGCGAAGCACCTCCACGGCGCGGCGGATTTTCCGCGGCTCCGGATGATCGGCGTTGATGGGCAGCAGCATGCGCCTTGGCACCTCCAAAGCCCGGCGTTAGCACGTTCCCGAGCGCTCGCGCAACGGACTCGCGGGCGCGGACGTCCGGCGACCGGCTTCGCGCTGTTTTTCGCCCGGCGATATCGATATATTCCCGGCACCATGAACGACCAGCACAATTCCTCCTCGCGCCACGTCGGGATCGGCATCTCGCTCGTCTCGGCGTCCATGCTCATGACCGAGATCGTCCTCACCCGGCTCTTCTCGGTGATGATCGGGTTCCACTTCGCGTTCCTGGCGATCTCCGTGGCCCTTTTCGGCATCGGGACCGCGGCGCTCGTCCTGCATCTCGTGCAGCACCGCCTGCCCGAAGAGCGAACCTGCGCCCTGCTCGCGCGCGGCTCGGTGGTGCTCGGGGCGGTCATCGTGCTCGCGGACGCGGCGCTCGTGCTCGTGACCCCGGGCTGGGAGGGCGGCGCCACGGGCGTCGTGAACCAGATCACCTCGATCGGGTACCTGCTCTTCACCTTCTGCGCGGCCTCGTCGCCGTTCCTGGCTGGCGGCTTCGTGGTCACCCTGGCGGTCACGCGCTACGCGCCGCGCATCCACACCTTGTACTTCTTCGACCTGCTCGGGGCGGGCCTGGGATGCCTGCTCGTCATCCCGGCCTTGAGCCTGCTGGGCGCGCCGCTCGCGCTCGTGCTCGTGGCTGCCGTGGCCGCCGCGGCGGGCATCGCGTTCTCGCGTGCGGGGGCCAGCGTCCCCGGCCGCGCCCTGGCCTGGGCTCCCGCCACCGCCATGGCCGCGTTCGTGGCGCTCGCGGCGTTGAACCCTTTGACCGGGCTGTTCGAGGTGCGGCGGGCCAAGGGCCGTGACCTCGAGCGCATCCCCGTGGAGTTCAACAAATGGAACTCGTTCTCCATGGTCACGGTCATCGGCGAGGCGCCCGGCACGAAGCGCTTCCCCGGGTGGGGCATGAGCCCGCTCTATGCGGGGGAATTCCCGGACCAGAAGAGACTCTTCATCGACATGGGCGCCATGACCCCCCTCACGCGCTTCGACGGGAACTTGAAGAGCGTCGGGCACCTGCTGTGGGATCTGTCGGCGTTCGCGTACCGCGTGCGACCGGGTGAGACCAAGGAGGTCTGCGTGCTGGGCGCGGGCGGCGGGCGCGACGTGCTCTCGGCGCTGGCCTCGGGCGCGCGTCACGTGACCGGCGTGGAGATCAACCCGATCATCGTGGATGACGTGGTCAAGCGGGCGTTCAAGGGCTTCGTGGGCGGGATCTACGATCGCCCGGACGTGACCGCGCTCGTGGACGACGGCCGCGGCTACATCCGCTCTACCAGGAAGGCGTTCGACCTCATCCAGATCAGCATGATCGACACGTCCGCGGCCACGGCGGCCGGGGCCTATTCGCTCACCGAGAGCAGCCTGTACACGATCGAGGCGTTCGGCGACGACCTCGCGCACCTCGCCCCCGGCGGCATCCTGACCGTCTCCGCGGTGAGCGCCCCCATCGTGGACTCGGGCGCGCGGCTCGCCGCCATGGCCTGGCACGCCCTGACCAAGAGGGGAGCCTCTCCGGCGCAAAGCGTGGCCGTGATCAGCACGAGGTGGCTCGGGCACAAGAACCAGATCATGCACAACGTGATGGTGAAGAACGGCCGGTTCACGCCCGAGGAGATCGGGAGGGTGAGAAAAGGGGCGGCCGATCTCGCGTTCCGCGAGACCTACGTGCCGGGCCACGTGGCCGGGCCCGACAACCTGATCGAGCACATCCTCACCGCGCGCGACGCAGGGGAGCTCGACCGCCGCATCCGCGACTTGTACCTGGACGTGTCGGCCAGCACCGACGACCGGCCGTTCTTTTTCTACCAGAACCGCCTCGACGACGCTTTGCCGGTCCTGGGCCTCGGCGAGGCGAGGCACCCGAAGGGCGTCATGGGCGCCGGGCTGCCGGTGCTCCTGCGCGTGGCGGTCATCGCGCTCGGCATGGTGATCCTGTTCCTGCTGGTGCCGATCGCGCTCGGCCGCGCGCAGCTTCGCGCGGGGCGGGGGCGTCCGGGCTGGGATCTCTCGTACGTGGCGTGCCTGGGGCTCGGCTTCATGTACGTGGAGATCGGTCTCATCCAGAGCTTCACGCTCTATCTCGGGTTCCCGACGGCGACGCTGGCGGTGGTGCTGCTCGTCCTGCTCGGCGGCGGCGCCGCGGGAAGCCGGCTGTTCGGTCGGGTGGAGGCGGGCAAGAGGCGCCGAGGGCTCGCGGCGGCCATGGGCGGGCTCGTCGTCCTGCTCGTGGGGCTGTGGCAGACCGGCCTCGCGCACGGGCTGCTCGACGCGACGACCGGGTGGCCGCTCGCCGGTCGCGCCGCGCTGACCGCCCTCCTGCTCGCGCCGTGCGGGCTCCTGCTCGGAATGCCCCTGCCGACCGGGCTCCACGCCGTTTCCGGCCGAGCGGCGCCGCGCATCCCGTGGCTGTGGGCCGTGAACAGCGCGACCTCGGTGCTCGGTTCCGTGTCGGCCACCCTCTTCTCAATGCACGCCGGCATCTCTGGCACCTTGTGGGTGGGCGTCGCGCTTTACGCGCTCGCGCTCCTCGTCTCGCTTCGCGTGACCGCGCCCGCGGAGGGTTAGATGGACGACCTCACCATCCTCGGCCTCGCGGCGGGCGGCCTGACCACACTCTCGCTCGTTCCGCAGGTCATGAAGACCTGGCGCTCGAAAAGCGCCCGCGACGTCTCGCTCGGCATGTACGCGATCTTCATCAGCGGGCTCACGCTGTGGGGCGTGTACGGCGTACTGCGCCGCGACGCGTCCATCGTGATCGCGAACGCGATGACGCTGGTGCTCTCCCTCGCCGTGGTGGCCATGAAGCTCACGTACAAGTCGCGCGATTGAGCCGGATCCTTGGGCCGGATCCGTTGTCCTTGAAGGTTCCTGCGGGCCGTGAGATCATCAAAGACATCTTGCGGCCGCGCGGCCGGGAACGGGGTGAACGCATGAGACGGATTCGCCTGGGCTCTACAGGTCCAAGGACACCCGCCGTGGTCGCGGTTTTCCTCCTCGCGTCGCTGGCGCTCGCCGGCTGCCCGCGGCTGCGCGTGGCCGAGGTGCGCCTCGCGGCCCCGTCCAAGGGCGGCAAGCTCACGCTCGTCGCGAACGTGGAGACGCAGTACCAGCCGGAGTCCGTAAAGGAACCGAAGAGCTATGCGGGAAGAGGCGTCATCGCCGTGTGGCTGCCGCCGGGGTGGAAGGCGACCGGGGCGAGGATCAGGCCGCCGGGGCAGGAGCAGGCCGAGAGCATGCCGCTTGTGCCGGAGGTCGCGCCCGAGTTCCCGGTTACGTTCCCGTACCAGCCGGGCGCGTGGTGGCCGTTCGTGGCATCCGACAGGGAGATCCCGGTGGGCACCACGGTCTTCCCGGTCGAGATCGACGCGGAAGGACCGGCCGGCATGAAGGCGCTGACCCTCGGCATCGCGCTCGGCGCCGTGAGCGACTGCGCCGTCGGGCGCAAGGTCGGCGTCGCCGACATCGAGGATCCGCCCACCGAGGTGGCGATCGATCTCCGGTCGGGCAAGATCACGGTGCGCGACCGGGTCATGCCGTCCGAGGTCCAAGTGCCCGGATGCGAGAAGACGAAGCCCGAGCCCGCTCAGGACGCCGCGCCAGAGCAGAAGCACGAGCCCGCTCAGGGGGCCGAGCCCGCACAGGATACCGGGCCCCTGGTGTGCGACTGCAACTGCCCCAAGGTCGCTCCCGCGGACCGCGGACCGCGCGGGTGCTCGTGCTCAGCTGCGGGAAGCGCGATGCCCGCGACAAGCCTCCTGCCGCTGCTCGTGGATCTGCTGATTCTCTAGACTGACGGGCGCGAACCCGCTTGAGCCTGCGGTCGCGGCGCGCTACCGTGAATCGTGGGCCGGGCGAACATCACGGCAAGCGCTGGGACAGGATTCGTCGCATGGGCCGCGCTCGGCCTCGCGTGCGCCGCGCTCGCCTCCTGCAGCGAGCCGTCGCAGACAAGACCCGCTCCGGCAAAGAAGAGGCCGCACGCTTGCGAGCGGTGGGAGCGGATTCACGAGGCGACGGCGGCCGAGACTCAGGGGGAGCGTGACATGTGCAGGGCGGGGCTGTGTGAAGTCGAGGTCGATTGTGCGGCAGGCGCCAATGTGCCTTCCGATTGCGGTTGCCTTTGCGGGGAACGGGCGCGGAGATTCCTGCGGTTTATAAATGCGCTGGAGGTCGCCGCAGTCGGCCGGGAACTTGAGGATCTTTCCCAGAGCCTTGGTTCTGGGAAAGATCGGAGCGCCTGGTCGGGGCTTGAGGGCTCGACGAGGAAGGCGATTGCCGAGCTTCGCGATCTCGCGAACTCGGGACGGTTGCCGGTCGCCATGCATCGAGCTGTCTGCGGCCACGAAGAGTCCATCTATCTCGAGATCGAGCGGGTGGAACAGAGCCTCGAGGATCCAGCCCTTCAGCGCGACCATTTCGAGCTGTTGACGCTGAAAGACCGGCTCTCACGGCTCGCGACTCAGACCCGCAATCATGTGAAGCTCTTGAGAGGTCTGGAGCCAAGTTTCGAGTAGGGGGGGGCTTGCTCAGCGCGTCGGGGAGGGCTGGGCCGAGGGCCACGATTCCCCGGGCGCGGCGATCTGGCGCTTGACCGGATGGCGCGGGCGCTCGTAGCGCGAGCAATACTTGTCGAAGAGATCGAGCACGCGGCGCACCTCGGGATCGTTGAGCCCCTCGGCGAGCCTCTTGAGCTCGGTCTTACCGTCGTCGCACATCTGCCAGCCCTGCTCGTCCTCCCACCCGCCCTCGCCGGGGCCGTAGGAATAGGGCGCGGGCCGCGCGGCCAACTGCGCGAGCAGATCGATCCAGGCCATCACGATACGCCCCTTCTTCACGTTCAGCGCCTGCCCCTCGATCTCCTTGAGCGTGAAGGCGTACTCTTCGTTCAGGTTCTCGCCGGTCTCGGGGTCCTCATACTCGATGCCGAGCATGATGCCGTCCTGCGGCCGCAGCCGCTTGCCGCGCGCCATGAGGTCCGACAGGAACAGCTGCGACGTGTTGGCGAAGTAGTGGATGGCCTGCACGTCCTCCTTCACGGTGGAGCTCTCCTCGCCGTAGAACACGTTCATGCGCAGCGACGGCGGCAGGTGCAAAAGGAAGTGCACGTCGAGCGCCGTGGTCTCGATGAGCGAGATGAACCTGCGGCCGAACACGGCGTCCACCTCGGCCTCGGAGCCCAGGAACACGTAGGCGCCCTTGCCGCGCTCGGTGAGCCGGTCGAGCAGGGCGTCGTTGAACTCCCGTCCCACGCCCACGCCGGACAGCCGGATGCGGCGCGTATCGTAGTACTTCGAGATCATGGAGATCGTGCGCTCGTCCGTGACGCCCGTGTTGGCGAGGGCGTCGGTGATGAGCACGACCCGGTTCGTGTACTCCGCCTGGTACGCGCGGTCCGCGATCTCGTAGCCGCGCGCGAGCCCCTGGTGCAGGTCGGTCGAGCCGCGCGGCTCGATGGCGTCGATGGCCTTGCGCAGGAGCGCGAGGTCGTCGCGGCCCACCGCGAAGCTCTCCATGGGCACGCACACCTGGTGGTCGAAGACGACCAGGTGCACGATGTCGCCGGTCTTGAGCTCGTCCACCATGCGTGAAAGCCCGCGCTTCAGGTAGCTCATGCGGCCCTCGTCGCTCATGGAGCCCGAGCGATCGACGACGAAGGTGATCTCCGCGTTGCGGCGCGAGGTCTTGTCCACGGTGCGACCTCTGACCGACAGGGCGAGCGTGTAGATGCCCGGCTCGCGGTCGTCCGCGCCCATGTCGGCGAGCACCGAGAAGTCGTCGCCCTGCTCCACCTGCGCCGTCTCGAACGAGAAGTAGTTGAGGAGCTCATGGGGGCGGATGTGCTCGAGGGGCAGGGGCAGGAAGTTGTCGATGGCGTAGATGACGCGCTGCGCCGAGGACAGGCTCATGGAGTCGTCGTTCGACAGGTAGATGGCCTGGCCCCAGTCCTCATAGCGGTCGTCCTCGTTCGGAGGGGGTGCAACCGGTTCCTCGCCGCCCGCAATCCGCACCGGGCTCGCGGCGACCTCGGCGTTGCCATCGGCGGGCTGCTCGGACGGGGCCGGGCTGGACTTGGCGAAGAACGATGAGCTGTCCGCGGCCGGGCTCGCGGCCTGCGCCGGGACGGCGGCGGACGGCGGCGGCGGCGACGGGGCCCGCATGGATGCCCCGGCCAGGGCTTCCGCGGGCTTGGCCGGCGCGGACCTGGCCTCGGCCCTGGGCTGGGTCGCGGGCTTCGAGACCGGAGCGCTCGGCTGGACCGCGCCGGAGGTGTAGCCGCCCCCGCCCGAGCCCGACCCCACGTTTCCGAGGCTCCCCCCGCCCTTGGCCTTCTTGGCCTGGGCCACGCCGCCGCCGGAGGGCCCCGCGATCTTCGCGGCCTCCTCCTTTTCCCTTAATCCGAAGCACTCGCCGAGCCGCATCCTGAGCGCGGGCAGGGACGCGAGGTTCGGCGCCGGCACGCTCGCGAACCGGCTGCGCGGCGGGTGGGACCGCGGGGTGAATACGGTCGCGGGCGCGTCAAAGGCCGGACGCGTGGTCGCGGCGGTCGTTCCGCCAGCCACCTGGGCCTTGCCGCCCTCCGCGGAGCCGCCTGACACGGCAGCGCCGCAGCCCGCGGCCACGAATACGGTGACGAGGAGCATGGCATCAAAACGTCTCATGGGGGTCTCCTTGGCTCGCGCGGCGCTGCCGCGCCCGATGCCCGTATCGACGTGCGTTTGCACCGAAGGATCTATACCACCTCGGTCCCCCGACCAACTGTTGTCACGGGTCGTCAGATCGTCGCCAGGAGCTCCGCCATGCGGGCGAGGCCCTTCTCGATGGCCTCGCGCGACGTGGCGTAGCTGAAGCGGATGTGCCCGGACGCGCCGAACGCGCTGCCCGGCACCACCGCGATGCGGGCCTTGTCGAGGAGCAGGTTCGCGAGCGCGATATCGTCCGCGTCCTTGCCCATGCGCGCGATCACGCCGGACGCGTCGGCAAGCACGTAGAACGCCCCGCGCGGGACTTCGCAGGCCATGCCCGGCATGGCACGCAAGCAACGCACCATCAGATCGCGCCGCTCGACGTATTGGTCCTTCCACTCCTCGAGGAACCCGCGTGGCCCGGTCAGAGCCGCCGCGGCCGCCACCTGGGCCATGGTCGTGGCGTTCGATACCGACTGCCCCTGGATGGTGTCGATGGCCTTCATCACGTCGGTGGGGCCGATGCCCCAGCCGATGCGCCAGCCGGTCATGGCGAACGACTTGCTCACGCCGTCGGCCACGAACACGCGCTCGCGGCCCGCCTCGCCGGCGAGGGAAAGCGGCGAGACGTGGCGGAGGCCGTCGTACACCAGATCGCGGTAGATCTCGTCGCTCACGATCCACATGCCGAGCCCGAGGGCGCACTCGGTGATCGCGGCCGCGGCCTTGTCCTTGTAAATGGCGCCGGTCGGATTGCTGGGCGTGTTGATGACGACGGCCTTGGTGCGCGCCGTGGCCGCGGCCTTAAGCGCCGCGGGCGTGAGGACCCACCCGTCGGCCGAGCGGGTCTCGACGATCACGGGCTTGCCGCCGGCGAGCAGGATCTGATCCGGGTACGACACCCAGTACGGGGCCGGGACGATGACCTCGTCTCCGGGATCGAGCACGGCCTGGAAGAAGCTGTAGAGCGCATTCTTGGCGCCCGCGGTGACGACCACGTTGGAAGGGGCGCAGGGCACGTTGCGGGTGCGCGCGCTCTCCTCGGCCACGGCCTTGCGCAGGGCAGGGATGCCGGCGACGGGCGTGTAGCGCGTCATGCCGTCGTCGAGGGCCTTCTTGCAGGCCGCGACCACGTGAGGCGGCGTGGCGAAGTCGGGCTCCCCGGCGCTGAACGAAATGACGTCCACGCCCTTGGCGCGCAGCTCCTGCGCCTTCTGCGTGACGGTCAGGGTCGGGGAGGGTTTGATGGGACCGAGCCGCGAGCTGATCCTGCCCATGGTCACTCCTTGCCTTCCTCGCCCTTGTCGCCCTCGGCCTTGTCGTCCTTCTTGGGCGGCAGCGGCTGCTCGTCCTTGCCCTCAAGCGCCTTCTTGAAGTTGCGGATCCCCTCGCCGAGGCCCTGGCCCATCTTGGGCAGGCGGCTCGCGCCGAAGAAGAGCAGGACGGCGAGCCCGATGAGGACCCATTCCCCGAGCCCCGGCATGCCGGCGAGCGCCATGTCTGCTAGCGGCGTGTGCATCGTTTCCCTTCCCTCCGAAAACGGCGGCGCGCGTTGCGCCGCACCTTGTACGGCCCCGGTCTACCGCATTCGCCGCCCGCCGACAACCGCGGCCGGCTATCGATCCATGGCAATCGCAAAGTCATGAAGAGGGCCTGATGCCGAGGGCCCCGAGATTTGTTGCCGAGACTTGTTGCTCAGACACCTTGAAAGCCGGCCTTGAAAGCCGGGGCGAATGCATCGCTTGACGTCCAGAATCTTCCGGCGCCGTTGCATGTACCCGCTGGCAAGCTGCGATTTGCTCAACATTGCATCCTGTCTGTTGAAAATTTCGGAAACTTTTCCTGCCCATCGGCCGATAACCCCAACGTGGGCAGCAGAATCAGACTCTGGCAATCCGACGTCGTCTACTCCGCCGTCATCCGCTGCGTGGACAGGCAGTTCCTCCTTCGGCCAGACCACGACCCCAGGCACCCGCTCCTCACCAAGGGCTGCCCTGTCTCCTCTCTCGAGTTCGGCAACAACCTCATCCCCTCTCCCAGCATCATCAACATCATTGGCTCCGCCGCGGCACGCGCAAAGCAACTCCATCCCGTCCGCCTTCACGCCGTCGAGGCCAACGTCAACCACAGCCATGTCCTCATCTCCGCAAGCAGGGACAACGTCGATAACCTTTCCGACTTCTTCCGAACCTTCAACGGTGCCATCGCCTCGCAGCTCAATCGCAAGCACGAGCGGGACGGCCACTTCTGGGAATCGCGCATCCGCGTCACGCCCTGCCTCGACGATCGCTCCGCAGAGCAGCAGCTCCTCTACATCACCACCAATCCGGTCAAGGACGGCCTCGTCGGGACCGTCGCACAGTCGCCTCTTTTCACTTCGTACCGCGCCCTCGCCCACCGCGAGCCGCTTTGCTACTGGCGTATCGACTGGACCCGCTACCTGCTCGCCGGCGGCGCGCGAAAAAAGTCCCACGCTCCCAAAGACTACCTCGAGTGGCTGTCGCTCGATCTCGACCCGTTGCCCGGACAGACGGATTGGCCAGACCACAGGCGTCGCGCCTGGTTCCGAAGGCACGTGCGGGACATCGAGACGTCTGCCAGAGAGAAGCTGCGCGTCGAGGACAGGCGGGTCTTCGGCGCGTCGGCGCTATTCGCGCTCGACCCGAGGGACCGTCCGAAGAATCCGAAGGAACGCGGTCCGCAGCCGTTGTGTCACGCGTCGGATCCACAGTTGCATCGCGAGTTCGCCAGCGAGTGGCGCGAGGTCATGCGCGCCTATCGCGCCGCGTCGATCGACTATCGCGCCGGCATGCACGACCGCGAGTTTCCGGAGGGAACGTTCCGCCCGCCGCTCGTCAAACGCTGCACGGCCCTGCTCCTGTGACCGAGCTCACCTTCTCAACCGCGTAAAAGCGACTTTTCGTTGTGGGTCTCGCGGCCCGGACGAACCCGTTTGCCTTGCGTCCGATTCTCCGCCCCTGGGTCAGGGACAGATCGTCATCTCCGTGCGTTCACGACCCTTCAGCGGCCTGTGTGCATACCGGATTCCATCCGCCAAAGTCCGAGATCGAACGCAAGACCGGCGACTCCGCCGATTGCCACACGATAAATCCTCCAGAGCGTTCAATGGCCCTGAGGCGGGAGATAGGGGCGGGAGATAGGGCGGGAGATAGGGGGAGCGACTGCTTTCGAAGCTGAGCTCGGGCCGAGGGATCTTAGCGATTCGCCACGCGCAAATGCAGGCGCATGTGGCCCTTCTGGATGCCCTCGCTCGCGAGCGCGGCGAGCGCGGCCAGGTTCGAGGCGAGCCCCACGGACACTGCCAGGCAGGCGAGGTCCGCGCCGGTCTCGAGGCCGGCGAGCTCGATGTTGAGGCGCGCCGTGGGGTGTGCGCGCGAGGCTCCGCCCACGATCCCCACCGCCATGGGCATCTCGAGCGCCCCTTCGAGCGACTCTCCCGAGACGCGCCACGTGGACAGGGGACCGTACGATCCGCGGCGCGCCGCGTAGGCGTGTCCGCCCGCCTCCACCGCGCGCCAGTCGTTCCCCGTGGCCACGAGCAGCGCATCCACGCCGTTGAAGATGCCCTTGTTGTGGGTCGCGGCCCGGTACGGATCGGCCTCGGCGAAACGGCTCGCCGCCTCGACCCCGCGCGCCACGTCCGCTCCTCCGAATCCCTCGCGGGCGAGCGCCGCGAACGGCACGGTGCATCTCGCGCGCGCCAGTCTGCGGTCGGCCAGATTGGTCACGATACGCAGCCCGGCGCGGCCGCCGGCGAGCAGCACGAGGCGCTCCGACACGGCCTCGGCCATGGTGTTCACCGCGTTGGCACCCATGGCGTCCCTGGCGTTCACGACGAGATGCACCACGAGCCGCGACGCGTCCCCGACCGCCTCGCGCACCTCGAGCTCCCGGGCGCCGCCGCCCACGGCCACGAGGTCGGGCAGCGCGCCGTTCGCGGCGGAAAGGATCTCCGACGTCGCTTCTCGGATGCGGCCCGCCGCCCCGACTGCGGGATCGAGAATCTCGATCTGCGACACCGCGAGCGGCGCGTCGGCCCGGGCGTCGAAACCGCCGCCTTCTCGCGCCATGCGCGCCGCGTTGGACGCGCCCGCCACCACGGACGGCTCCTCCACGGCCATGGGCACGAGCACGTCGCGGTCGTTCACCACGAAGTTGGCGGCCACGCCCACGGGCAGGCCCATGACTCCCACCACGTTCTCGATCATGCGATCCGCGTCCGCGAGCCCGAGCGTTCGCTCGTCCCAGATCCCGGGAGACGAAAGTCCTGCCGCCTCGGCCACGATCGCCCTGCGCTCGCCGAGCGGCGCCCGCCCAAGCCCCTTGAGCCTTGATGTCTTTCTGTCTTTCATGCGCCTCACTTTACTCGCCCCGGACCGGGCGAGGCAACCACCCTCAGGCGACGGTTTCAGGCGACCATTTCCCTTGTCCTTCCCGCACCGGGCGGGCAGAATGTGCGTGACCCGAGGCGACGGGGCGGTGGGGGACCCGCGCCGAAGGGCAAGGAGCGCTCCCATGATCGTGAAATGCCCCGCGTGCTCCACCTTGTACAACCTGCCGGAGGACAAGCTCGGCGACAAGCCGCGCAAAATGCGCTGCTCCAAGTGCCGGGCCGTGTTCGCCTTGGCCCGCCGCAGCGCGGACACGCCGGCCGGCTACGAGGAGTTCACGGGCCAGCAGGCGAGCCTTCCGTCCGAGTTCGCGTTTTTGCGCGAGGCTCCGGAGCCTCCTGCGCCGCCGGTCGCGCGCATCATCCCCGCGCCCGTGCCCGCGGTCTCATCCGCGCCGCCCAAGTCCTCGTCCGTGTCGCCGCCGCCGCCGCAAATTGAGATAGACTTTGATATGCGCTCCCAGGCCCCGCCGCCACCCGTGGCCGCGCGGCCGCCGGCCGTCCCGGCGCAGGCTCCGGCGATCGTGATCGCGCCCAGCATGCCGGTGCGGTCCCAGGCCACGTGGGAGACCGAGGATCCGCTCTACCTGGACGAGTACGCCGTTCCCGAGCACACCGGCCGCGGCCAGGTCGCGGGCAAGATTGTCACAGTGCTCATGCTGCTCGTGGTGGGCTTCCTGGTGTGGGTCGCCTACCGCAACGGGTGGAGCCTGAAGCCGGTCGAGCTGCCGGACCAGATCGCCTTCGCCCTGTCGGACAAGGTGCACGAGAGCTTCCCGGACGAGGTGCAGGGCCTCGATCTCACGGTTGACTCGCGCCGCGTCCTTACGGGAGCGGGCAAGAACAAGATCCTGCACGTCAAGGGCACGATCTACAACACCAACCGCACCGAGAGGTTCGGCATCGTCCTGCGCGCGCGCCTGCTCGATCCGCTCGGCACGGTGCGCTCCGAGGTGCGCGTCCCGTGCGGCGTGCACATCGACGACGAGACCGTCAAGGCCACGGACAAGGGCGCCATGACCGGCCACTACCTCAAGAACGGCGCGCTGTTCGACTGCCGCGTGTACGCGAGCGAGAGCCTGTTCTTCGAGGCCGTCTTCGACGAGCTGCCCGCGGACTACGACGATTCCTACACGGTGGTCGTGCAGCCCGTGGCCGCCCGCCTGCCCGGCTGAGGGATCGCGGCCATGGCCGGGGATCTCGACGTCGGCGCTTGGCTCGCGCGGCTCGGGGGGCGCCTCGTCGCCCTTGTCGAGTGGCGGCAACGCTCGGTGAGGTTCGCACAGGCGGTGGTCGAGCTCGAGCCCGGCGACGCGGCGGGCGCCATGGAACGGGTCTTCGTGGAGGCCTTTTGCGATCGCGGCCGCGAGCCGCGGGCCATCGCCGAGTCGGCCCTCATCGCCGTGGCGGATCGCATCTGGCCGCGGGAGCACAGGACGGCCACGCAGGAGGCGGCGCGCGAGCTCGACAGGCGACTCGTGGCGCTGTTCCTCTCCGATCCGCGCGAGATCGCGCCCGACGAGACGATTTCCTTCCCTGTGCCGGACTACGGCGAGGGGCGCATGCTGACCCTCGGCGAGCGGCGGGCGCTCGCCACCATGCCGAGCCGCAGGATGCTCGACCGGGTCATCCGCGACCCGCACCCCATGGTGACGGTCAAGCTCCTCGCCAATCCCAAGCTCAAGGAGAGCGACGTGGTGCGCATGGCCGCGCGCAGGCCCGCGCCGGCCGAGATCCTGCTCGAGATCGCCATGCACCCGCGCTGGCGCCGCATGCGACGCGTCGCGCTCGCGCTCATCCACAACCCCTACCTGCCGCCGCGCACGGCGGTCACGCTCCTGCCCGCGCTCGACGCCCGGGAGGCGGCCGAAGTGGCGGCCGACAACGCCATCGACGGGGTCGTGCGCGAGGGTGCGCGCCTCCTGCTGGCGGCCGCGGAAAAAATCAGGAAACCCAAGGGCCGCTCCGGCCGATAGATCCTCCGTGCGAGACCGTGACCTCCTTGCGGCCGTGGCCGACCTCCTGTGGCCAGGCAGGTGCGCTTCGTGCCGGACGCCCCTTTCGCACGCGTCCGACCGCGGGCTCCTGCGCGTCCTGTGCCCCCTGTGCGCGGACGCCGTGCTCGAGGTGGAGCCTCCGGCGTGCTCGAGGTGCGGCCTGCCCTTTGCCGGCGCGGGCGCGGACCACCTGTGCGCCGCGTGCCTCGCGGATCCGCCCGAGTTCGTCCGTGCGCGCGCACGCTTCCTGTGGGGCGGCCCGCTCGCCGACGCCGTGGTGCGCTTCAAGTACCGCGACTGCCCGCACCTGGCCGGCCCGCTCGGCGCCCTGCTCGAGCCCCTGGCCTTCGCCGCGGCGAAGCCCGATCTGGTCGTGCCGGTGCCGCTCCACCCGCGCAGGCTGCGCTCCCGCGGCTACAACCAGTCGGCCCTGCTCGCCCGCCGCGTGGCCAAAGTCGCGCACGCTCCGCTCGTCACCTCGCTGATGGCGCGCGTCCTCGATACGCCGCGGCAGGCCGGGCTCTCGCGCAAGGATCGCATGTGGAATCTGACGGATGCGTTCGCGGTTCCGGGCGCAAGGAGGTGGCAGGGCGCCCGCGTGCTGCTCGTCGACGACGTCGTCACGACCACCGCCACGATCCGCGTGTGCTCGGCCGCGCTTCTTGCCGCGGGGATCGGAGAGGTGGAGGTGGTCTCGCTCGTCCGCGCCGCAGGTCGCGCGGGCTGAGGGTCCCGTCACGTTTATTGCTCACGCTCAACCGAGACCGAGGCAGACGATCTGGTACCCGTCCGTGCCGTGGGCGGCGGGGTCGAGGAGCGCACAGCCGTTCTCGAACGGCACCTCGCGCGGCCAGGCGTGCGGCAATGCCGGAAGCGGTCTGAATCCGTGGTGACGCGAGAGGAACGGGTCGAGCTGGCCCGCGCCCTCCTCGCGCAGGATGGAGCACACGGCGTACACGAGACGTCCGCCCGGCGCCACGAGCCCGGCCGCGGCGTCGAGGAGCGAAGCCTGGAGGCGGACGAGGTCGTCCACCTGGGAGGGCTTGAGACGCCAGCGGATCTCGGGCCTGCGGCCGAGGGTGCCGGTTCCGGAGCACGGGGCGTCGACCAGCACCTTGTGGAACGGCCCGGGCAGGCGCGCCGCGTCGCGCGTGAGATCGAGCGCCATGGTACGCGCCGCGAGCCCCTGGCGCACAAGCTCGAACGAGAGGCGCTCGAGCTTCCCCGGGCTCACGTCCGCGGCCCACAGCTCGGCCTGCGGGCCCGCGAGCGCCGCGAGCAATGCGGTCTTGCCGCCCCGTCCGGCGCAGGCGTCGAGGATGCGATCGTTCGGCCCGGGCTCCACGGCGAGCGCCACGAGCTGGGCGCCCTCGTCCTGTTGCGCGGCGAGCCCCCGCTCCTCGAGCTCGATCGCGCGCTCGCGGCTGTCCACGTCGAGGGCCAGGAAGGACAGGGCGCCTGGCCGGGCGCCGTCCCCGGGCCGCGCGAGGAGATCGTCCCTCGCGGCGCGGTGAGGGTTCACGCGCAGGGTGCGGCGCGAGGGCCGGTTGAAGGCGCGACACGCGGCCACGGCCCTGTCGCGGCCGAGGCTCGCGATCATGCGATCGAAGAGCCACTCCTGCTGGCCGAGCCGCGCCGCGAGCTCTGCGGTCGCGGCCCCGTCGTCGTCCTCGCCCGGACGGAGCCTCGCGCTTTCGGTGGCCGCCAGCCGCCGCAGCACGGCGTTCGCGAGGCCCGAGAGCCCGGGCGATCTCCCGCGCCGCACCTGGCCCACGGCCTCGGACACGGCCGCCCGCGCAGGGATGCGGTCCATGAACGCGATCTGGTAGGCGCCGATGCGCAGGACGTCGCGCACGGACGGATCGATGCGCGCGAGCCCCTGCTTGGACGCGGATTCGAGCAGGCGATCGAGCCACGGGCGCCTGCGCAGCACCCCGAGCACGATCTCCGTGGCGAGGGCGGCCTCACGCGGGCTTTGCGCCTTCCCGAGCTCCGCCGAAAGCGCGGCCGCGGCGTAGGCCCCCTCCCTGTCCACTCGCGCGAGCACCTTGAGCGCCAGATCGCGGGCCGCGGCCATGCGGTCCTCCTTCCCCGCCGGGGTTGTTCACGAAAACGCGAAGACGAGCAAGAGATCGCCCACGTTGGTGAGCGTGGGACCGGTCACGACCAGATCGCCGAGGGCCTCGAAGAACGGGCAGGCGTCGTTGTCGTCGAGGTGCGCGAGCGGGTCGAGCCCGGCGTCGCGCGCCCGAACGACCGTCTCGCCCGTGGCCACCGCACCCGCAGCGTGCGTGGGTCCGTCCCTGCCGTCCGTGCCGAGCGCCACGACCATCGCGTCCGAAAGTCCCTCCATCTCCACGGCCGCCGCGAGCGCGAGCTCCTGGTTGCGGCCGCCACGGCCCTTGCCGCGCACCTGCACCGTGGTCTCGCCGGCCAGCACCACGCACGCGGGTCGCGGCACGGGGACGTCCCTTGTCGCGAGATCCCGCGCCAGCGCTCCTGCCGCCCGCCCCACCTCGCGCGCCTCGCCGGTCATTGAAGCGGAGAGCACGAGCGCGCCGAGTCCTTCTCGCCTCGCCTGCGCGGCCGCGGCCCGGGCCGCCAGGGCGCCGCTGCCCACGATCACGCAACGTACGCGGTCGAACGCCGGATCGCCGGGCTTCGGGGTCTCGGCGACCTCGTCGCGCGCGCCGCGTTCGAGGTGGGCCCGCACGGCCTCGGGCATGCCGCCCTCAAGTTCGCGCTCGCGCAGCACGCGCACGGCGTCGGCGTAGGTCGTGGGATCCGGGGAGAGGGGCCCCGAGGCGATGGTATCGAGCGGATCGTCCACCACGTCCGACAACACGAGCGCGACGACGGTCGCGGGCGCGGCGAGCCGCGCGAGGCGTCCTCCGGTCGCGGCCGAAAGGTGCTTGCGGACCGCGTTTAGCTCCTCGATGGGAGCGCCGCTCGCGAGCATGAGACGGGTCGCGGTCGCGAGATCGTCGACGGTGAGCCCCGGCGCCGGCGCCGCGAGGAGCGCGGAGCCCCCTCCGGTCAGCACCGCGATCACGAGATCGCGCTCGTTCGCGGACGAGACGAGCTCCATGATGCGCCGCGTCGCGTCGCAACCGGCCTGGTCCGGAACCGGGTGGCCGGCCTCGGCGATCTCAACGGGCCCGAGGTCGAGCCCCATGGGCAGGTGGCCGCGCTGCGTCACCGCGAGCCCCGCGGCGATCCGGTCGCCCGCCAGCCCCACGACGGCCCGCGCCATGGGCACCGAGGCCTTGCCCGCGCCCACGAGGATGACGCGGTCGAACGAGCCGAGATCAAAGGGACGGCCGTCCACGATCAGCCTGTCGCCGTCGCGCGAGACATGGGCGCGCACCGCGGCACCCGGCTCCACGGCGGCCAGCGCGGCCCGCATCACGGACAGGACCTTGTGCCCATGCGGGGAAGCGTCGATGGAGCGCGGCTCGTTCACGCGGACGCGCTCCCCGGCGGTATGCCGGCGAGCGGGCGCATTCCACGGCCATCTACGGCGCCGCGCACTCGACCGCCTTGCCGGACACGGTCTCGATGGCGTGCGGCAGGAGAGCGGCCAGGAATCCTATCGACTCCTTCACGGCGCGCGGGCTGCCCGGCAGGTTCACGACGAGCGTGCGACCGCGCACACCGGCCACGGCGCGGCTCAAGGCCGCGTGCGGGGTCTTCCTTCGGCCTTCGGCGCGCAGGAGCTCGGCGATGCCCGGCGCGAGCCTTTCGACCACGCGCAACGTGGCCTCCGGCGTCACGTCTCTGGGGCCAAGGCCCGTGCCGCCGCTCGTCAGCACGAGCGACAGGTCGCCGCGCTCGCACCACTCCTCGATCCTGGCCGCGATGACGTTCGCGTCGTCCGGCACCACGGCGATCTCCGCCACGCCGATCCCGAGCAACGCGAGGGCCTCCTCGGCCGCGGGCCCGGCCAGATCCTCGTTCGCACCTTTGCTCCTCGAGTCGCTCGCCACGAGCACGGCCGCGATCTTGTCCATGCCGCCCGTCGTCACGATCGCGTCGCCCGGGCGGATCGCGCCGCCGGCCACGACCCGGCAGAAGATGCCGTCCGTAGGCATGACGCAGGTCCCGGCCTGCCTGTAGATGGCGCACGGCGCGTGGCACTCCTTGCCGATGGCCGTCACCTCGATCAGCGCCGCGCCCACCCGCAGGAGCGCTCCGATCGGCAGCGAGACGAGGTCGATGCCGATCGTGAGCACGTTCTCGCCGAAGCCGCCCGGGCCGACGTCCACACCGCGCGCCCGCAGCGTGTCCACGCTCTCGGTCGCGAGCAGGCTCACCTGGCGCGGCCCGGGCCCGGCGTGCGCGTCGTCCTCCACTCCGAGTCCGGCGGCGACCACGACCTCGGGCCTTTCGACCTTGGCCGTGCCCTTGCGCTCGCTCGCGCACACCGCGATCACCTTGCCGCTCACGCCTTCCTGCGCCACTTCCCGCTCCTTCCGCCGGACTTCTCCTCGAGCCTCACGCCCTCGATGACCATGCCCCGATCCACGGCCTTGCACATGTCGTACACGACGAGCGCGGCCACGCTCGCGGCGGTGAGCGCCTCCATCTCGGCGCCTGTCTTGCCCGTCACCTTGACCTCGGACTCGATGGCCACGCCGAAGTCCTCGAGCGAAACGCGCACGTCCACGTGCTCGATGATGAGCGGGTGGCACAGCGGGATGAGGCCGGCCGCGCTCTTTGCCGCCATGATCCCGGCGATGCGCGCGGTCTCGAGCGGATCTCCCTTGGGCGTCTCCATGTCGCGCACGGCCTTCACCGTGGCGGGGCGCATGAGGACCCGCGCCGAGGCCTGCGCCGCGCGCACCGTGACGGCCTTGCCGGACACGTCGACCATGCGAGCCCGCCTGTCCCTGCCGAAATGCGTGAGCTTCCCCATGCTCCCTCCTCGTCACCCGCCCATGCGCCACATCTGGGCCTGTTCGCCCCACTTGGCCATCGCCGGCTTCTCGGCGACTGCGTCGAGGATCGCGGCGGCCACCTCGCGAGCCGTGTGAGGCCGGCGCAGCACCGTCCTCACGTCCACGCCGTTCTTCGAGGCGAGGCACGAGCGCAATGTCCCCTCCGAGGTAAGCCTCAAGCGGTTGCACGCCGCGCAAAACGGATGGCTGAGCGGAGAGATGAAGCCGAGGCGCGCGCCGCCGCATGCGAAGCGTCGCACGTGCGGGCTCGCCGGGTCGCGGGGCAAGGGCGTGAGGGGCGAGTCAAGACAAAGGAGCGCAAGAGCGTCCTCCTCCGAAAAGCGCACCGTGCCCTTCTCGAAGTTCATCCGCTCGATGAAGCGCACCTCGACGCCCGCGTCACGGCTGAACTTGAGGAAGCCCGCAATGCTCGGTGCGGTCGTCTCGAGAAGAACCGCGTTCACCTTGACCTCGAAGCCCGCGGCGAGGGCCGCCTCGATCCCGGCCAGGACCAGGGTCACGTCGCCGCCGCGCGTCGAGGCCCGGTAGAGGCCGGGGGCGAGGCTGTCGAGCGAGATGTTGACCCGCTTGAGGCCCGCTGCCTTGAGCCCAAAAGCCATGGCGGGAAGCAGAAGACCATTCGTGGTCATGGCGACGGTCTCCACACCCGGGAGGCTCGCGAGATCGTTGACGAGCGCCGTGACGTCGCGCCGGACGAGCGGCTCGCCGCCGGTGACACGGATCTTCGTGAGGCCCAGGGCCGCCGCTTCGCGCGCCACCTCCACGATTTCCTCGAGGCGCAGGATCTCGTCGTGGGAGAGCTTGCGCACCCCGGTCTCGGGCATGCAGTAGACGCAGCGCAGGTTGCAGCGATCGGTCACGGAGATCCGCAGGTAGTTGATGGCGCGATCGAAACGGCAGCGAACGCCCTGCGAGCCGGCGGCGGTCATCCGACGCTCCTTGCCCAGACGAGCACGTCGACCTGTTCCCCGGCCTCGACGCGGCTTTCACCTCTCGGCGCGACGATGAGGCAGTTGCCGCGGGTCGCGGCCGGCAGATCCGCCGAGCCCCGGCTCTCGACCGGCGCCACCGAGAGCGGCTCGCCCGTGTCGAGCACGCCGTGCACGAACCACAGGCGGTCGGGCTTCTTGTCGATGGCGCAGGCCAGGCGGGCGCGGGCGCGCCTCGGTCCGGGCCGGGCGAGCCCCATGCGCTTTTCGAAGGCCGGTTGCACGAGCACGCGCGCCATGACGAGCGCCGAGACCGGATTGCCCGGCAGGCCGAAGATCATCTTGCGCCCCCTCGTGCCGAAAACCGTGGGCCGCCCGGGCTTCACGGCCAGCTTGTCGAAGTGCACCTCCACGCCCAGGCGAGGCAGCACGTCGCGCACGAAATCGTAGGCCCCGGCCGACACACCGCCGGTCACGATCACGCTGTCGTGCTCGAGCCCCCGCTCGAGAGCCGAGGCGATGGACGTCTCATCGTCGGCCACGCGACCCAGGTCCACGGGGATCGCACCGACGCCGCGCAGGAATGCGACGAGCGCGGGCCCGTTCGAGTTGCGGATCTGCGACGGCCCCGGGGTCTCGTCGGGCGGCACGAGCTCGTCGCCCGTGGAGAGCACGGCCACCGTCAAGGCGCGCGCCACGGAGCACGGGTCGAGGCCCGCGGCCGCGAGCAGGGCCACCTCCTCTTCGAGGATGCGCGTGCCGGCCGCAACGAGCGTGGCCTCGGCCCTCGCGAGCTCCCCGCGCGGGCTCACGTGCTCGCCGCGGCGCACGGCCCGTTCCACGGTCACGGTCGCCCTGTCGAAGCCGTTCGTCCACTCCACCTGCACGACCGCGTCCGCCCCGTCCGGGACCGGGGCGCCGGTCATCACCTGCGCCGCCTGCCCCGGCTCGAGCGTTCGGGCGCAAGACTGTCCGGCGGCCACCTCCCCCACCACCTCGAGCGTGACGGGAACGTGCGCGAGATCCGCCGCGCGCACGGCAAACCCGTCCATGGCCGCCTTGTCGAACGGGGGCATGTCCTCGCGGGCGCGCGCGTCCTCGGCCAGGATCCTGCCGTACGCCTCTCGCAACGGGATGCGCTCCGGCGCGCCCGGCCATCCGGCCTTGCCCATGACGATCTGGAGCGCCTGCATGTACTCGATCACGGCCGCCTCTCCTCCCGCCCCGACCCGCGCCGAGCCGGTGCAGTTGTTATGTCACGACTTTCATAGCGGGGCCAGGGGCCGCGAACCGCATTCATCTGGCCGGCGAAGGTGTAGAATGGGCCCCTCGCGAGGAGGCACGCCATGCGCAAGCTCGAGTTCCGCTCCGACACCATGACCCGCCCGACGCCCGCCATGCGCGACGCCATGCGCGACGCCGAGGTGGGCGACGACATGTGCGGCGAGGACCCCACGGTCAACCGGCTCGAGGCCATGGCCGCGGATCTTCTCGGCAAGGAGGCGGGTCTGTTCGTGCCGAGCGGCGTGTTCGGCAACCAGTGCGCCATCGCGGTGCACGCGCGTCCGGGCGAGGAGGTCGTCGTGTCCGAGACGGCCCACGTGGTGGAGCACGAGCAGGGGGCGTCCGCCGCGCTGTCGGGGGTGCAGCTGCGAACCGTGGAGCCGCGCGCCGCCTCATATCTTACGGCCGCCGAGATCGCGCCGCGCATCCGCGTCGACCTCGAGGACGTCCACATCCCGCGCACCGCGCTCGTGGTGCTCGAGAACGCGCTCGCGGATGGCACGGTCATGCCGCTCGATGCCATGCGCGAGGTGCGCGAGCTCACAAACCGCCACGGGATCAAGGTGCACCTCGACGGCGCGCGCCTCTTCAACGCGGCGCTCGCGCTCGGCGTCGAGGCGAAGGAGATCGCGGCCCTGGTGGACAGCGTGTCCTTCTGCCTCTCCAAGGGGCTGGGCGCGCCGGTGGGCAGCGTGCTGTGCGGCGCCCGCGAGTTCGTCCGCCTCGCGCGGCGCAGGCGCAAGGTCATGGGCGGCGCCATGCGGCAGGCGGGGGTCCTGGCCGCGCCCGGCATCGTGGCGCTCACCGAAGGGATGGCGCGTCTGCGCGTGGATCACGAAAACGCGCGCCTGCTCGCAGGGCTGTTCTCCTCCATCCCGGGGATCACCCTCGACCTCGCCTCGGTGCGGACCAACATGGTGTACTGCCGCGTGCGCAAGGACGGCCGCAGCGAGCAGGGCCTCGTGGACTTCCTGGCCGCGCGCGGCATCCTCGTGTACCCGGCACTCCAGTGGGGCCTTAGGTTCGTCACGAGCTGCGAGGTGGACGAGGACGACGTGCGCGCGCTGGCCGCGGCCGTGGCCGACTACATGGAGGTCTAGAGCCCTCTTTCGGGCTTGGTCTCGTCCCACGTGCGCAGCGCGCGGCGCATGTGCGGGATGGTGATCGAGCCGCCGACCACGAGCCCGATCGAGAGCGCCTCGTCCATCTCCGCGTCGCTCACGCCCTCCTCGCGGCAGCGGACGACGTGGTAGGTCACGCAGTCGTCGCAGCGCAGCACGAGCGACGCCACGAGCCCGAGCAGTTCCTTCACCTTCCCGGGCAGCGCCCCGTCGCGGTACACGCGCGAGTCGAGGCCGTAGAAGCGCTTGATGGAGAGCCCGGCGTACTTCATCACCACCTCGTTTTGCTCCTCGCGCTCACGCTTGAACTTCTCGAAGCCCTTTTCGGACACGGCGGCGCTCCTTTCTCCTCGAGGGCCGTTGCCGGCAGGCCGACTCTACCGCAACCGGACGCATCGCGGTTGAAACAATCGTCCCCGAGGACCATGATGGATTCATGGGTTCTTTCGCGCCGCGCCTCGTCCCGCTCGCCCTCGTCGCCATCGCCGCGGATGCCTCGGCCAAGATCCCGGATCCCGCGCGCGCGCTCACGTCGTGCGCCGCGTTCACGTCCTACGACGAGCTGGGCCCGCTGCTCGAAAGCTACGAGGCGAGCTACCCGGACATCGCCCGCGCGTTTTCGGCCGGCAAGTCAGTGCAGGGGCGCGACATCTGGGGCCTCGTGATTTCGAACGATCCGGGCGCGGAAAGCGACGAGCCCGAGATCCGCATCGTGGGCGCGCACCACGGGGACGAGTGCATCTCCGTGGATCTGGTGCTCGCCATCGCGGAGTGGCTCGCCACGTCGTACGGCGACGACGCGTTCGCGTCCGATCTCGTGGACAACGCCGAGCTCGTGCTCGTTCCGCTCGTGAACCCGGACGGCTACTCGTCGCGGCCTGCCGTGCGCGAGAATGTGAACGGCGTGGATATCAACCGCAACTACCACTTCGCGTGGTTCGGCAACGGCGCGGCCCCGTTCAGCGAGCCCGAGACGCGCGCCGTGCGCGATCTCGGCAAGGATCACGCCTTCGCGCTCGGGCTCTCGTACCACACGCGCGCCGACTACATAAACGGCCCGTGGAACTACACGCCGCACCACCCGTGGGACGAGGCGCTCGTGGCCGCAATCGCCGCGGCGTACGACGGCACGTCGCCGTACCAGACGGTCTTCGGATGGGACTGGTACACCATCGACGGAGATCTGAACGACTGGTCGTACGGCGCGCACGGCACGCTCGACTGGACCATCGAGTTGCGCTCGGACACGCAGATGCAGCTCGGCATCCACGGGCCGGGCCTCACGAGCTTCCTGTCGTACGTGTTCGTGGGCGTAGAGGGCCTGGTCACCGACGCGAAGACGGGCGAGCCGCTCCTCGCGCGCATCGAGATCGAGCCCCGCGGCGCGCCGATCTTCACCGATCCGGCCGTGGGAGACTTCCACCGCGTCCTGCTCGCGGGCGCCTACGAGATCACTGCCGTGGCCAACGGCTACGCACCGCTCACGAAGCAGGTGCAGGTGCCCGCGGACGACACGGTCATCGCGGACTTCGCGCTCGAGCGCGGCGGCGGCTACACCGCGTTCGCGGTGGCGGGCATGACCCTGCCGCGGGCGATCGCCAACGGCGAGTTCACGGCCGCGACGTACCTGAACGAGACCATGGTCTTCGACGCGCTGGGGGTCCCGGACGGCACGTTCTACTCGCTCAGCCCCAAAGGCACGCTCACGCTCGACCTGGGGGCAGGCGCCGAGGTCGTCGATCGCGACGGCGCGGACCTGCGGGTCGTGAGCGGCACGGGAAGCGACGATCCGGTGCTCGTGCTCGTGGGCGAGAGCGAGGACGGCCCGTTCGTGCAGGTAGGAAGCGGACAGGGCGACATCGACGTGGACATCGCGGAAAGCGGGCTCAAGAAGGCGCGGTACGTGCGCCTCGTGGACGTGAGCGACGGCCCGTTCAACGAGGCGTACGCCGGGTACGACGCGGATGCGGTCTTGAACCTCTCGCCGCCGCCGCTCGGACAACCGGACGCCGGAACCGACGCGGGACGCGACGGCGGAACGAGCACGGATACGGGCGGGGATGCGTCCGTGGATGGCGGGCCCCTCACGCCAGGCTCGGGCGACTGCGGGTGCGAGGCCCCCGGCCGCGCGGGGTCGGCGGGGACTCTTGGGCTGCTCCTGTCCTGGTCCTGAACGGCGATGTCCGCCGCGCGGCTCGGACCTACGAGGGGTCGTCCCGTGACGTGAGGATGCGGACATCGATCAGATCTTGCTCGCGACCGGCAGCACGCTTGTTGGCGATGAGATCGTCGCGGTGGATGACAAGGAGAGGCGTCCCCTGGTACTCGCTTTCGATCTTCCGCGCGAAGGCCGCGTCGAACTCCACGCCGTCGATGGAAGTCACGAGATCGATGCGGTTCGGCGGAAGGCCAAGCTGGATCACGCGGCCGGGCGCGCAGAAATCCTCGGATGCGAGGCCCACATCCTCGAACCCGAAGTCGAAGAGCGCAGCGAGGATGCGCGCCGCGTTCCCTTGTGTGGGGCGAACCCAGAAGTCGATGTCCTTGGTGAACCGGGGCCAGCCGTGGAAGGCGAGGGCATGGCCTCCCACGAGGAGATACTCAACGCCCCTTGCGCTCAAGCACGCGATGAACTCTTTGAAATCCCGGCTCAGGCTCATTTCTCATCCTCAGGTACTCGATCACGCACTCTCTCACGGCGTCGAGCCGCTCCTGCGGGGTGAGCGCGAGCCAGTACTCCAGATCGGCCTTCTCGGCCTCTGCGTGGGAGCGGAACATCCGGACGACCCGCCGTCCGGATCGGACATCGGAATGGCTCTCCATCGAGGATGAGCATACCACGAAAGGCAGATCTTGTTCAGTCGCCGAGCACGTGCGCGAAGATGAGCGGCGCGATGACCGCCGCGTCGGAGTGGATGACGAAGCGCGGGGTCTTGGGGTCGATCTTGAACCAGGTGATCTTCTCGTTCGGCATGGCGCCCGAGTACCCGCCGTACGACGTGGTGGCGTCGGTGATCTGGCAGAAGTAGCCCCACAGGGGCACGTCCTTCTCGAGATCCTGCACGATGAGCGGCACCGCGCAGATGGCGAAGTCGCCCGCGATGCCGCCGCCGATCTGGAAGAAGCCGATCTCGCCCTTCTTCACGGTCTCGAGATACCACTCCACGAGGTGCTGCATCTGCTCGGTGCCGCTCCGGAGCATGCCGTGGCCCGGCACCTCGCCCTCGATGATGCGCGCGGTGAAGATGTTGCCGAGCGTGCAGTCCTCCCACCCGGGCGTGTACACCGGGATGCCCGCCTCGCACGCGGCCAGCAGCCACGAGCTCTCCTTGGGGATCTGGTAGTGCTGCTCGAGCCGGCCCGAGAGCAGGATCCTCTTGAAGATCTCGAACGGGAAGTAGCGCTTGCGCTCCTTGTGGGCGAGCCGGCACTCGTCCATGAACTCGCGCTCCAGGTGGCGGAAGACCGTCTCGGGGATCGCCGTGTCGGTCACGCGGTTGAAGCCCTGGTCTCGCAGCTTCGTCTCGTCCTCGGGCGACAGGTCCCAGTAGTTGGGCAGGATCGCGTACTCGTCGTGCGCCACCAGGTTGAAGACGTCCTCCTCCATGTTGGCGGCCGTGCACGAGATGGCGTGGATCTTCCCGGCGCGGATCATGCGCGCCAGGATGATGCCGAGCTCGCCCGTGCTCATGGCGCCGGCCATGGCGAGCATCATGCGGCCGCCCTTGTCGACGTGCGCCTCGAAGCCCAAAGCCGCGTCGAGTGTCTCCCTCGCGTTGAAATGCCTGAAATGCTTCTCCATGAAGCCCGACACCGGGCCTTTCGCTGACATGGGAACGCCTCCTCGCTCGCGCGAAACGCGCGGGAGACCGTTCCTACCACGCCTCTTTGGGGGCGTTCAAGGCCCGTGGTATCATCGCGGCATGGCACTCGCCATCACGGGCGGACGCATCATCGACCCTTCGCGGCGGATTGACCGGCCGGGAGATCTGGTGATCGAGGGCGACACGATTGCGGGAGAGAGGCTCGCCGCGAAGGGCGCCGAGAACATCGACGCCACGGGGCTGTGGGTCGTTCCCGGGCTCATCGACGCGCACGTGCACCTGCGCGAGCCGGGCGACGAGCGCAAGGAGACGATCGCCACGGGCCTCGCCGCAGCGGCTGCCGGCGGCTTCACCGCTGTCATGGCCATGCCCAACACGCGGCCGGCCAACGACTCGACCGAGGTCACGCGTTTCATGATCGACAAAGCCGCGTTCTTGGGAGGAACGAGGCTCTACCCGGTGGCTGCGATCACGCTCGGACGCCACGGACGTGAGCTCGCGCCGTTCGCAAAGCTGGCGGCGGCCGGGGCCGTGGCGTTCTCGGACGACGGTTCGGGGGTGGCTGATGCAGCCATCATCGAGCAGGCGCTCACCCTGGCGCGCGATCTGGGGCTCGTCGTCATCGAGCACGCCGAGGACCCCTCCCTCTCCCGCGGCGGCGTGATCCACGAGGGCGAGGTCTCTCGCAGGCTCGGCGTGCCGGGCTGGCCGGTCGAAGCCGAGGAGCGCATGGTCGAGCGCGATCTGGCGATCGCCGAGCGCCTGGGTGCCCGCCTGCACGTGGCGCACGTCTCGTCCGCGGGTACGGTGCGGCTCGTTCGCGAGGCCCGGGCACGCGGCGTACGCGTCTCCACCGAGGTCGCGCCGCACCACCTCATGCTCACGGACGAGGACGTTCTCGCGCACGGCCCCATGGCCAAGGTCAACCCGCCGCTGCGCTCCGCGGAGCATGTCGCGGCCTGTCGCGAAGGGCTCGCGGACGGCGCCATCGACATGGTGGCCACGGACCACGCGCCCCACACTGTCACGGACAAGGAAGGTGGCCTGCTCAAGGCCGCGTTCGGGCTCGTGGGCCTTGAAACCGCGGTGGGCCTTCTCCTCCAGCTCGTGGAAGAAGGCGTCCTCACGCCGCCGCGCCTCGTCGAGGTCATGAGCTGTGCGCCCGCGCGCGCCTTCGGGTTGCCGGGCGGCACCCTGGCGCCGGGCTCGATCGCGGACGTGACCCTCATCGATCCGGCCGCGCGGCACGTCGTGGATCCGTCCACCTTTTGCTCGAAGGGTCGCAACACGCCCTTTGCGGGCCGACGGCTTCCTGGCCGCGCCGTGCGCACGATCGTGGCCGGCCGCACCGTGTTCGTGGCGTAGCCGGCGGTTTTTTTCGCAGACTTGCTCCGGGCTCAGGAAGCGCCGCCGTCGCAGTCCGAGACCTGCGTGAGGCAGCCGATAAGCAGGCTCTCGCCCCTGACCGCCTGCTTCGCGGCATCGGTCATGCGTGCGTTGTACATGCACGATGGAAGACACTCGATCCCGGTCGCTTCGGGATACGCGTCGCCGCACGCACGCGGGCAGTCGCGGCATCCCTCGTCGTCGCAGTCGGTCATTCCGTCGCGGTCGTTGTCCACGCCGTCGCGGCAGGCATCCTCGGAGCTCTCCGAGAAATTTTCGCAGTAGTACCAGCCCATGTCGTCCTGCGAGATCTCGGTTTCGGCCAAGGAGCAGTCCAGATCCGCGGGCAGCTTGGGCAGCGGGCAGAAGACGCGGGTCTCTTCCCGGCCGGTCGTCTCGTTGGTGATCTTCTTCGTGATCGGGGTGGCCTTCCATGGGCACGAGGTCGGCGTGACGGCCTTGTCCACGCCGAGGATGAGCTCGGCCACCACGTCGCACTTGGCGGTCTTGGTCGCGGGATCCCAGTCCATGGGCTCTACCCAGCACGAGGGGGCGAAATGCGCCGCGATGAGCTTCGCGATGTCGCGCATGGCAGGGCTCCAGTCCGGGTTGCAGATCGACGAGACGTAGCCCGCAGCGCCGAACCCGTCGGGCGGGTTCGCGGTGGCGAGCTCCACGTAGCGACGGCCCGGCCGCGCCTTGACGAGCGGGGCGTCGTCGGGACCGCGCGTGCAGACCGGCGCGTAGGTCTCGATGGATCCGCCGTCGGGCAGCCCCTCTGCGACGATCCGGTGCTGCATCCTGGCGTCATCGAGGCAGCCGGATATCCTGTTGCCCGGTCCCTCGCAGGGTTGATCCGGACCCGGCGTGGCCGGATCGTACGGCACGCCCACGAACGCACCAAACACCACCGCATCGGCAATGCCGCCCTTGAGCGCGCGGAACGTGGCGTAGTAGCTGCTCGTCGGAAACAGGAACTGCGGGTTCTCGCCGCACGCGATGGCGATGCGCCGCGGGTCCTTGAACTCGGCCGAGCCGAAAAGACCGGGACCGTCCTGCATGGAGCAGTCGTCTTCGTCGCTATGGAGCGCGAGTTGTCCACGACGATGAGGAGGTCCACGCCGGACGGGCCGCACCCGCACATGGGCTGGGTCTCGTGATACTCGAACCGCGCCGGGCAGGTTCGCCCGGGCTCGCGATCTGCGCAGCTTGCGGCCGCGAGAAGCCATAGGACCGTTGCACACGCCATCGTCATCCGCATGGGTTTTCCTCCCGAACGGACGGTGTGCAAGAAGCCGGCCACCCTTCCCCGGATGGACAAACCAGGCTCAGACTTGGCTGGTGAGGAGAAGAGCTACAAAGTGCAGCCGACGAGCAGCTGGGCCTGGTCGCAGGCGTCGGGCAGCTTGTTCTTGCTCGAGCCCGGGCAGTTCTCGAACGTCGCGGGATCGATCTTGCACGGCTTGCCCTTGGCTCCGGTCATGGGACAGCAGTTGGCGTCGGCCATGTGCGGCGTGCCCTTTTTCTTGTCCGTGATGTTGGAGCAGTCCCACACGCCGTTGCCGTCGTTGTCCTTGCCGTCCGTGCACGACTCGACCGTGTTCTCCTGGCAGTTGGGATCCGTGAACGAGAACTGTTGCAAGCACTGCACCGACAGGTTCTTGCCCCTGACCATCTTCTTGGCCGCGTCGGTCACGCGCACGTTGAACTTGCACGAGGCCAAGCAGTCCTTGCCCGTGGCCTGCGGGTTCACCTTGCCGCACGCCTGCTTGCAATCCAGGCACTCGGGGTCGTCGCAATCAACAAGCCCGTCATCGTCGTTGTCCTGCCCGTCCTGGCACGCGTTCTCCGAACCTTCCGTGGCGTCCTGGCAGTAGTACCAGCCCTTCGCGTCCTGGGAGACGTTGGCCTGGGCGCAGTCCAGGGCCGCCGGCAGCTTGGGCAGCGGGCAGAAGACGTGGGTCTCTTCCCGGCCGGTCGTCTCGTTGGTGATCTTCTGCGTGGTCGGCGTGGCCTTCCACGGGCACGAGGTCGGCGTGACGCCCTTGTCCTGACCCAGAATGAACTCGGCCACCACGTCGCACTTGGCGGTCTTGGTGGCAGGATCCCAGTCCAGGGGCTTCTCGTAGCACGTGCCCACGAGGGTCGCGGCGATGAGCTTGGCGATGTCCTCCATGGCCGGGCTCCAGTCCGCGTTGCAGATCGAGTAGATGTAGCTCATGCTCCCGAATCCGTCGGGCGGGTTCGCGGTGGCGAGCTCCACGTAGCGACGGCCGGGCCGCGCCTTGGTCACCTCGGCGTCGGCCGGGCCGCGCGTGCACGCGGGTTTGTATTGCGCGTAAGTCCCCGACGCGCCCTCCTCTTGAATCACGACGAGCTTCATGCCCGGGGCGTCGAGGCAGCCGGTGATGGTGTTGCCCGGCCCCTGGCAGATCCCGTCCGCGCCGGGCTTGGTCTCATCGTAAGGCACGCCCACGAACGCGCCGAACACCACCGCGTTGTCCACGCCCTTCTTGAGCGCCTTGAACGTGGAGTAATAGGACGTTGCCGGAAACAGGTACTGCGAATTCTCGCCGCACGCGATGTTGACTTCATCACCTTTGAATTCAGAGGAGTTGAAGATCCCGGGACCGTCCTGCATGGAACAGTCCTCCTCGTCGCTCACGATGATGACAGCGAGCAAGGAGGTCTCGCGGACGAAGAGGTCCTTGTTCAGCTTCACACCGGCCGCGGCCGCGGCGAGCTGCTGCTCGAACCCGCAGCCGTCCGTGCCGAGCGAGGACAGGCACGCGGTCTGGAACGCGAGGTTGGGGTTGGGCGCGTCGGGCGTGATCTCGGCCCACGTGGCCGCGAGCGCGGGGCAGGTCTGGTTGGTGCCGTCGCTGCCCTGGGGCGGCTCGCACCTGCCCTTCTGGGTCTGGGCGTCGATGTTCTCGCAGGTCCAGTTGGTCGGGCACTGGGTCGCGTCCGCGCACGCGATGACGCCGGGCTGGATGTTGACCGTGCCGTCCCCGTCGTAAGCGCCTCGCAGGAACTTGCCGTTGTCACCCCATGAGGCAAAACATCGTGTCTTATCATACGCTGGATCACCCTCCGGAGGAACCTGGGCCGGAGCACCATATTGCAGGCCCATGTCGTTACTCACGATGGCCACGCGCACGTTGTTCGCGGGCGGGTAAGGCCAACCCGGCAAGGGATTCACGAGCGAGTTGATGAACGGGAAGAACGCCGTGGCCAGGATGGCCTGCTCCTCGGTCATGGACGCGGAATTGTCCACCACCACGAGCATGTCCACTCCGTCCCAGCCACCCACCATGACCTGCGTCTCGGTCACCTCGGTCGGCACCGGGCACACCGGTCCGGGCTCCCTGTCCATGCAACCCAGGCCCAGCACCCCGAGCACGAGCACGCCCATCATCCAAAAACGTTTCATGTCTCTTCCTCCGCTCGCGACGTCCGTTGATGTTTCGAACCCAGGAATTCTACCTACCCGGAACTTCGGACGCAACCCTTTCTCTATCCCACGATTTTCACTGAATGCAATATCCCGGCCACGGGCCCGTCGCCGCTCTTGCTGCCTGGAAATGCCCGGTTTCCGGTCCTGTGCCGTAGGCAGGCCCGCTCCCCTGCGCCACGGATTGCCAACCGAGGTGCCTTTCGTCGTCAACCCTGTTGGCATCAACAGGCTCATCCTCGTGGCCTCCTGCGTGTTGAGTCGGGCGTGTCGCTGAAAAAGGGGAAAAAAGAGGTGTGCTTCCGGACCGGCCTGGGCGCCGCGGCCACAAGGCGGTGCTTCCGGACCGGCCTGGGCGCCGCGGCCACAAGGCGGTGCTTCCGGACCGGCCTGGGCGCCGCGGCCACAAGGGCCGCGGCAACGATGCTCCTTCGCGGCTCGCGCTACGGAGCACGCCCTACGGGCTGTCCGGCTTGGGCTCCCACGCAGCGACGAACGACCGCTCCTCGTGCTGTCGCCATTGCCCGCGGATGTACTCGCGCAATCCGTGGTTGTCGTCCGGATCCACGGTCGCGCTCCAGACCCCGTCCTGCCACCCGAACGGTCGATCTGCAAAATGCTCCCGATACTTCCACGCCGCAAAGCCCTTGAGCTGTCCGTACAGGTCGCTGAGCGCCATGGTCGGTCCGCTCCGCACGAGGAGATGCACGTGGTCGCGATGGCAACCGAACTCCTCGACGTACGCGTCGAGCTCAGCCGCCTTGACGCGGAAGAACCCGAGAAGCGCCTCGCCGTCCTCGGGCGAGGCGATCAGATGCTCCCTGCGCTTGGTGGAGAAAACGAAGTGATAGAACAGCCGGTGGAACGAATGGCGCTGTCTCATGGCCCGTAGATGCCCGCCGTATGGACGATGGTCAAGGTCTTCCCGGAACCCAGCCCGCCAGGGCTTGCTCCGGAGCGTGCAGCGTGACGGAGTCTCGTTGCCGCGTCCCTCGTGGACGCGGCGATCGGATGGCCTGAAAAGCCCGAGCCAATACTCGTCACACTTGTACATTCCCGGGTGCCGGCAACGCCGCTATCGTCCACCTCACACAACGTAGCGGACAACAGCATGAGACTGTTCTTCGTTGGCCATTCTTCCCCTCGCTTCGTGAACCGGACGATTATTCTCCCCAATCTACCCACAACCGACATCGCGCCGGAACGTACAGATGTGACATCGTTCGCTATCGGATATTCTTCACATGCGACCGCCGCAGGCCGCGGCCGGCGAGAAAGGTCTCGGCGAGGAGCAGGAGCGCGACCGCGAGGAGCAGGAAGGGCCAGGTGGGCAGCACGCCCTCGGCCATGGCCAGGGCCACGGGCCGGGCCTCCTGCCCGGGCAGAGAATCGAGCCTGGCGAGGTCGGACTCGGCCGGGTCGGTCTCCACCGCGAACTCGGCGCCCAGGAGCTCCTTGAGGCCGCCGAACCCCGGGATCTCGGCCCACACGCGGTAGTTGCCGGGCGTGAGCGTGCCCGCGAACGGGATGCGCGACCTGCCGAGGAGCTCGTTGGCCGGGAATGTCCGGTCCTGCCCGTCCGGCCCCTGGACGAGCAGCCGCCGCATGCCCTCGGTCACCTCGAGCGGCACGGTGTCGCCCACGGCGAAGCGGCGCGGGCCCTGCGGATCGTCGAGCCTGCCGGCCAGGTGCCGGGCCGCGCGCTGGACGAGCGGCAGGAACCCGGGCCGGATGGGCAGGTCGGTCGAGTCGCGGTCCACGGTCGTGCAAAGGAACATGACCGCGCCGGCACCGGCCTTGCGCTCCATGAGCAAAGGCACGCCGCCGCCGAGCTCGATGAGGGTCGAGAGGTCGGCCGAGGGATCGGGCTCCACGAGCAGGTGGCTGTAAACGCGGGCACCCTCGAGGCCGGTGGCGCCGTCGCCGAACGGCTGGAACACGGGGTGGCCGCGGTTGACGGCCGCGATGCGGAACGCGGCTTTCGGGCCCCGCGCCTCGCGCACGGACCTCACGCGGGCGGGCAGGATCGGATCGAGCGGCGTCAGGTTCTGCGTGGCCTTGCCCGCGGAGACGAACAGCCCGCCCCCGGCCTTCACGTACTCCGAGAGGCGCCCGGCCAGATCGCCCTTCAAATCGTTCACGCCCGCGAGGAACACCACGTCGTTGCCCGCGAGCGGCGCCGTGGCCGCGGTCTCGGTGTCCACCACGAGCGGGGTGATGGGCACCTCCCCGGGGACCGGCGTGGCGAGCGCCTGGACCAGGTAGAACGCCTCGTCCCTGTACGAGCCGGGCCGATAGTCGCCGTCGATGACGAGCGCCGTGATCGAGCGGCGGATCATGGCCGAGAAGCTGCGCGCGTCGTCCTCGGCGAGCCGGTCGGGCCGGATGCGGACCACCCCCCGGTGCATGCCGTCGGTCTCGAACCGGTGGTGGAAGCGCTTGGTGGCCGACGACCTCGCCGGCACGTCGAGCGAGCCGCGCGCGGACTCCTCGCCGTCGACCTCCAGGATCACCTCGGCGGCGCGCAAGGGGCTTGGCGAGTGGTTCGCCACGCGCGCCTCGATCGTCACGTCGCGCGGGCCGCTGTCCGGGGCGGGGCGCACGTCGATGCGGTCGACGGCCGCGTTGTCGCGGGGCGCGTCGGGCGCGGCGTCCACGATCCGCAGGGCGATCTGGGCGCCCTTGCGCCACGGAACCGCGCCCCGGCTCCAGCCGCTCTTCGCGAGATCCGAGATGAGCACGATCTCGCGCTGCGGCAGCGGGCAATCGTCGAGCATCCGGGATGCGACCTCGAGCGCCCCGGTCGTGTCGCCGCTGCGGTCGCCCACGCGCGTACCGGCGAGAAGCCGTCCGACCCAGTCCCTGTTGAACTCGACCTCACCGAGCGGCGCGCGCACCGGACGCCCGGTCAGCACGAGGCCCGCCGCGTCGCCCGGCCGCAGGCGCCCGATCTCCACCCGCGCCAGCTCAGCGGCTCGGTCGAACACGGTGCGGCCGTCCTGCGTCTTCATGCGCATGCTCATGGAGTCGTCGAGCACGACCACGAGCGCGAGCGGGAGGCCCGTGCGCAGCCCGCCCAGGCGGCTCACCTTGAGGCCCGGCCTCGCCGCGGCGAGCACCACTGCCGCGATTGCAAGCATGCGGATGAGGAGCAGGGCGATGCGCTCGGCCTTGCGGCTCGCCCGGCGCCTGCCCACGACGTCCGCCAGGATCGCGACGGCCGGGAAGGGGATACGTTTGAGCTCGCGCCTGCGCAGGTGGAACCAGAGCGGGACGAGGGCGAGAACGAGTCCGGCCAGCATCCACGGCGCCCCGAACGTCATCGCGGCCTCACGAGGCGCCGCCTGCGGGCCGCGAAGTCGTGGAGCACGCGCTCGACCGGGACGTCCGTGGGCGCCGGGACCAGATCGATGCCCGCCTCGCTGCACACGCGGCGCCAGCGCTCGCGAACCTCCCCGACCCGCCGGCGGTACTCCCCTCGGATGACGGCCGGATCGACCTCGACCTCGCCCTCGCCTTCGAGCCCGGCGAACACGGAGGGCTCCTTGAACGGCAGGTCGATCTCGTCGGGATCGAGCACGTGGAAGACCACGACGTCGTGCCCCCTCGCCGCGAGCCGTCCGAGCGCCACCTCGACCTCACGGCCCGCGCTCCACAGGTCGCTCGCGAGCACGATCATGGCCCTTCGCCCGGCCGCGTCCGCGGCCCGCCGGATGACCTCCGCGTAGCTTGTGCCCGGGGCGGCGGACGCCTCGATCCCGGCCAGGCGGGTCATGAGCGACGCCAGGTGATCGGGCCTGTGGCGCGCCGGGACGAACGTCCCGGGCCCGGACGAGAACGTGAGGAAGCCGGCCGCGTCGCCCTGGCGGACGAGGATGTGGGCCATGGCCGCGAGCAGCACCACGGCGGAGGCGAGCTTGCCCTCGTGAGCGCGCGAGCCCCGGTACCCCATGGACGCGGAACAGTCGAGGAGCATGAGGCAGCGCAGCGTGACCTCGCGCTGGTGCTGCTTGACGAAATATCGATCCGTGCGGGCGAGCGCCTTCCAGTCCACGTGGCGGATGTCGTCCCCGGGGGAGTACTTCTTGTGCTCCGCGAACTCCACCGAGGAGCCCCGGTGCGGCGACGGATGGGCCCCGCCCGGCAGCCCCTCGACCACCCGGCGCACGCGGATCCGCAGGGCCGAGACGGCCTCCAGCGTGGACGGGTCGACGGGCCAGCGGGAACGATCGCCAGGCGTGCTCATCTGGTCGTGGTTTCGAAGCTCGTGACGAGCCGGTGACGCAGCACGGCCGGCGCGAGCGCAAGGGACGCCAGGAGAACGATGATGATCAAGGCACGCATGTGACGCTCCGTCACGGAATCATTTTCCAGTTCGAACGCACAACACGTTTCGGTAATAGTATTGATAGTTGCTCATCGAGCCGGAAACTTCGTCCACATACCAGAATCCCGTGGAAGACCATGCGTCTCCGCCTTCCAGGGCAGGGAAAAGATCCGGATCGAAAGCGGGATCGAACCGCCTATCATCCACGATGCTCATCAGCTCCTTGATGTTCGGCAGCCGCCAGTCCGCATGCCCGTGATACTTGAGCCCGTCGCAGTAATACACCGCGTCCTCCCAGACCATGGACACGGCCGCCCCTGTCCCGCACGACGGTCCTGTCAACCCCGCGGGGCACCCCTGCCACACGAGCTTCGTGATCTTGTCGGTTACCACCGGCTCGTCGTCCGTCGTCCGCTCGAACGCGTCGTGCCCCACGTCCGGCGGAAGCCGGTAGTGCGCACCCGGCACGTTGCACCCCGCGTCGCCGCACCCGGGCGACACGCACCTCTCGTCCACGCACACGTCGTACTTGCGGTCCGGGTCGGTCACGAGCGTGCAGTGCGTCATGTCCGGAAACCCCGCGCACGATGCGCCCGCGTCCAGGGACGCGTCCCATCCCGCGTCCTCGCCCGCGTCCCGCACCGTGTCCGTCTCGATGTCGGCGTCGGCGTCGCCCGAGCTCTGCGTGACCGTCTCGCTCTCCGAAGCCGTATCGCCCGCGTCCGGCGAGGCGTCCGCGCC
>JAQTNF010000012.1 GCA_028713995.1 Deltaproteobacteria bacterium
CCACGTCCACCACGGCCCACTTGGCGCGCTCCTGCGCCACGCGCAGCTCGCCCCTGACCTGCTCGATCTCGGTGACGAGGTCGGTCATGTTGCGCTCGATCTGGAGCGTGGCCTGCACGTTCGAGTCGTCGATGAAGCCGCGCAGGCGCGCCAGGATCTCGTTCTTGGAGCGCGCTCGCCCCTCGAGCTGGGCGATGCTCTCGGTCAGATCCTCGCGCTCCATGGACTTCTCGAGCAGGAGCCCTTCGGCCGCCACCTTGGCCATCATCTCGCCGAGCCTTCCCGGAGGCACCTTGACGATGAGCTGGTCGTCGGTCACGAGCATGGGGAACCCGCCCAAGGCCTTGGCCGCATCCGCGAGGCTCTCGCGCACCTCGATCGGGTGCACCACCTTGAGCACCACGCGGCCCGTGAGCGCCGTGGCGCGCTGAAGCTCGGATATTTGGGCGGGCTCGGGTTCGGACAAAGGCGCGGGCTCGGTCGCGGCAGGCTTGTCGGCCGGGGGCTTCTTGTCCGCGGCGGGCACCGGCCGCGCAACGAGGGCAAGCGCGCCCGCGGCGCAAAGGGCGAGACTGCGTGTCATGGGCATGCTCCTCATGTCACTTCACCTCGAACGTCGCGAGCGACTTCTGCACATCCTTGCCGAACGTGGTGTACGACTCCTGCGACGGGTAGAACACCTCGACCACGTACAAATCCTCTCCGCGGGCGTGGACACCGACCATGTAGTAGCGCGGCTTGACATCCCTGCTGCGGTAGACCCGGTAGGCGAGCTTGCCGGCCGTGCCCTCGGCCACGGTCTCCTCGTCGCGGCCCTCCATCTCGTGGCGCACCGCGTCCGACCAGAACCGGTTGTCGCCGCGAGGCTCGTTGTCCACGCGCCCGGCGCGCAAGGTGGTCGTGTCCGCGGCCTGCGCGCGGAACACGTCGTCCTTGTCGAAGAGCACGAAACCCTTGGGCAGGGTGATGGATACGTCGTCGCGGCCCTCCACGATGGACGACATGTGCGCCACGAGATCGCGCACCCACGGGAACGGCGAGCGGTGCACCTCCACCGCGCTCTCGTCGAGCACGGGCTCGAGCTCGATGGTGATGGTGAAGAAGTCCACCAGGTTCTGCAGGGTCTCGAGGGTCGACTCGATCGATTCGATCTGCTCGGACAGGCGCTTGACCTCCTGCAGGATGCGCAGCCGCTCCTCCACGTCGGCCATGTCCTTGAGCAGCTTGAGGAGCCGGTCGCGCGCCTCCTTGGCCACGGCGAGCCGGGCGCCGAGATCCGTGAACTGGGCGGTCACGTCGAGGGCCTTGACGCGGCGGTCGAGGATCTCGCCCACGTCGCCGAAGACGCGCATGACGGCCTCGAAGTCCGTGGCCGGGATGCGCACCACGATGACGCGCGCCGTGAGCGACTCGATGTAGCCCTTCCTCTCCTCGGTGATGCGCGTGATCCGGTCGACCGCCTCGAGCAGGCGCTTCACGCGCAGCTTCAAGTAGCCCATGTAGACCACGAGCGGCTCCTCGGGCTCGGGCGTATTGTCGGTCCGTCGCACCGCGGGCCCCGCTTGCGGCTCAGATCGCCCCTTGCCGTACGACTTGTCACCCTCTGTCTTCTTGGCCGGCGGCGGCGCCGGTTGCGCCACGCCAACGGACGAGACCTCCACGTCGCCGGACGCGACCGCCTCGTCCGCGAAGCGGTACTCGGCCTCGTAGTTGGCCTGGGCGCCGTGTCCCGCGAACGCCTCCTTCGCAACCGGCTCGCCCGCGGCCGCGGACTCGGCCTGGACCGGCGCGTACGCGGCCTGGGGAGCCATGTAGGCGCCGCCCCCGCAGCCCGCAAGGAGAAGCGACGCGATGAAGAATGGGAACCTTTTCATGGGTCACCCGTCGAGCGTGCTGTGCTCGCGCGCTTCGTGCCACGCCTGGGGATCCTCGAGATACAGGAGGGAGTCCTTAATCGACATGAAGTGCTCACGCTCGATGCCGGCGAGGAACTTGAAGAAGCGCGCCTCCATGGGATTGTCGCTTCCCTTCGCGAGCTCCAGGTAGAGCGATGCTCCCTTGTCCTCGAAGCCGGCGGCCCGCTTGAGCGCGGCGATGTCGTTCTCGTCGTGGTCCGCGACGGAGCCCTTGTCGCGGGCGATGCCGGCGAGCACCTTGCGCACCTCGGTGCCCTTCACCTCGATAGGAACGTCGGTGGGCCAGCTCCCGGCGCCGGTGAGCTCCCGATGCAGCCTGGCGATGCGCGCGATGTGCTCCTGCTCGTCGCCGGCGAGCGTCTCGAACAGGGCCCTCGCGACCCTGTTGCGCGAGCGCGCCGCCTCCTTCTCGTAGAACTCCACCTCGATCTTCTCGTTTGCGAGCGCGAGCTCTATCGAGGACATGCGATTCATGTTCATTCCCTTTCCCCTCCCCGAAACATCATTTTGGCGCGATGCGGGCCGGATGTCCATGCCTTGGCCGATCTCTTCCGATCGCCGCGCGTCCGATGGTACACTCGTCGACGATGAACGTCGAACAACACGGCGGCGCCGGGGCCGGACTCGATCTCGAGGTATTCCTTGATCTGCACGAGGTCCCGACCGCGGATCGAGAAGCCTGCCGGGGCTGCGCGCGGCTCATCCTGGCCGCGGCCGGGCCCGAGCCGGTGCGCCCCAAGCACGTGCTCGAGGCGCTCGAAGCGGCTCGCGAGCTCAGGCGGCCCGTCGAAACGATGACCCTCATCGAGGAGATGGGCGCCGCCCTGGTCGAGTATCAGCGCTCCATCGAGCCCCGGGCCGCGGCGGTTCCGGCCGAGGCCCCGGCCGAGGAGCGGTCGTCCGTCCCGGGCGTGATCCACCTGTCCGGCGTCACCCTCGCCGCATTGGCGACCGTGGTCGTGGCCGTGATCGCGGCGATCGCGATCTTCGCGCGCACACCGGCCGACGCCCATGCAAAGGCCGCCGGGGCGCCCCGGATCGCGAGCGACGCGAACGCGGGCCCTGAAGTCGCACCGGGAAAGGACGCGGGCCCCGCCCTGATCGAGGGCGAGCCCGACCTGCGGGTCGTCAACGCCGCGGATCCGGGAGCGCCCATCGCGCTTTCGGAGTACCTGGCGCCGGGCAAGATCACGGTGGCGGAATACTTCAGCCGACGCTGCCGGGCGAGTCGCGACCTGGACGGAATCCTCAGGTACCTGTCGAGCAAGCGCGCCGACCTCGCCATCCGCCAGCTCGATTTGGATCGGCCGACCGCGAACGCGATCGACCTCGGGTCGCCGCTCGCGCAGCAGCACGGCGTGCGCACGACGCCGTATTTGCGCATCTACGACCGCTCCGGGGTGCTCGTGGCCGAGGGCGAGGAGGCCAAGACCAAGGTGCGCGGTTGGTACGACAGAGCCCAGTACGCCGATCGGGTGGAGCTCAAGCGTTAGCCGGAGTCAGACGCCGAGGAGGGCCGTCCGGAGCAGCCCGGTGACGATCGTCAGGAACGCGAGGACGAGGGTGGTCCGCCCGGCCCAGCGGTGGATCGAGCGCAGCACCGGCCGGTCCTCCTTGGCGACCATTGTCCGAAAGATGGCGTAGCCAAGGACCACGGTCGCGGCGGCGATGAGGAGCGTCACGCCCCCTATGAGTGAGTGGAAGACCCTGAAATGGGGCCTCGCAACGACCGCCACCATGACGAACCCGCACACCACCCCTGCCGTCATGACCGCCACGGCGATGAAGTTGACCCGCTTGTGGACCTTGAGCCACGCGCCACGCGGCCTCTTGGCGCGCGCCACGAACATGGCGGCCAGGTAGGCGATCGCGCCGAGGCCCGCGGCGATTGCGTGCCACGGCCACAAGAGAGGCCGCGCGGCCGCGTCCCACAGGGGCATTGCCGCGCTCCTCACGAGGAACAGCGCGGTGACCTGACGCACGATGTGGATCGGGCTCACGTCCGGGTGGGCCAGCTCGCCGCCGTTGTGCCCGGCGAACCCCACGAGGAGCGCGATGACCGCTGTCGCGGCGATCATCCCGCGCGCCGTGGCGAACGCGGTCGTGGTGGTGAGTTGCAGGAAGGCCCACACGGCTGCGACCGCGCCGGCCGTCGTGGCCACGACCGCCGAAAGCCGGTGCAGCGCGAGGCGCCTCTCCTCGAGCCCGGCGGCCATGAGCACGTCCGCGGCCATGAACCCCGTGAACGCGGCGGTCACCGCGGACAGGGCCGTCAGCACGAGCATCACCGAGGCGTGCTCGCGCCACGGCCGGCCGGGCATGACCACGCCGAGCACGGCGAAGAGGAGCGAGGCGATCCCGAACGCGATGGGGAAGTGCAGGATGATGTGGTGCAGGTAGACCATGTCCCCCTCTCTCCCTACTCGTCCGCTCCGCCCCGGCCGCTCCAGCGCTCGCACTGCCCGCCCCAGAACGCGATCGGCCGTCCGTCCTGCGTGACCTCCACGATGTCGCACTCGTTGTCGCAGCGGTCGCACCCGAACGCGCGCGTGGCGATAGTTGCGCGCGCGATGGCGTCGTGGCCCTTGAAGCGCGTCGTCCCCTTCCCGTCCCGCGCGTAGAGCGCCATGCCGAGCGCGCCCATCACGTCGTTGTGGGGAGGCACAATGATGGGGACGCCGAGCTCCTCCTCGAAGGCGCGCACGATGCCCGGGTTGTTGGACACGCCGCCCAGGAACAGCACGTCCTCGCGGATGGGTTTCCCCTTGGCGCAGTTGTTGAGATAGTTCTTGACGAGCGACCGGCACAACCCGGCCAGGATCTCGCTCTGACCGAAACCCTGCTGCTGCCTGTGGATCATGTCGGTCTCGGCGAACACCGTGCAGCGCCCGGAGATGGGCGCGGGCCGGGCCGCGGACAGGGCGAGGGGGCCCACGTCCTGCACGTCGAGCCCGAGCCTGCGCGCCTGTGAGTCGAGGAACGCGCCCGTGCCCGCCGCACAGATGGAGTTCATGTTGAAGTCGGCCACCATGCCCCGGTCGATGACGATGATCTTGGAGTCCTGGCCGCCGATCTCGAAGACGGTGCGCACCTTGGGATGCACGGTCACGGCGCCCCGGTAGTGCGCGATGATCTCGGTGCGCGTCACGTCCGCGCCCACCACCGAGCCGATCAGGTTGCGACCCGAGCCCGTCACGCCCGCGCCCAGCACGGGCACGCGCGAGCCGCCCAGGGCCTCGGCGAGGCAGCGCCGGGTTGTGCCCACGGGGTCTCCGCGCGTGTACCTGTAGAAGCTGGCGAGGACCTTGCCCTCGTCAGAGAGGATGACCAGGTTCGTGGACACCGAGCCCACGTCGAGACCGAGGAACACGCCTTCGCGCATGGCTCACCCTAACCTCGCGGCGGATCCTATACCCGCGGGGCGCGCTCCTGTCGAGGCGAAGCCCCGGACGGTGCGGAGCCCCGAACTTGCCCAAACCGGTCCGGTCCCTTACGCTTCCGGGAATGGCCGGCAAGCGCAAGGGCGACCGCCCTCCCCCTCCCGGGCTCGCGCCCAAGGACGCGTCCGAGCCGGGCGAGCCGTCCGCGTCCGCGCGGCGCGCGGTGGCCGAGGTCATCGAGCTGCAGCGCCGCATCTTCGAGCGCCAGCGCCGCATCATCGAGTCGCGCGAGGCGCACCCCACGCCGGGCTTCCGCAGGTACCGCAGCGAGTACCTGCGCGCCGTGGACAACTACATGTCCGAGTCGGGGTTCGGCGCGCTTTCCGACGCCATGGCCGCGGCCCGCATCGCGTACGTGGCCGACTACCACACGCTCGCGCTGGCCCAGAAGACGTTCGTCAAGATCGTGGAGTCGGTCATGCGCCAGGTGGAGAACCTGTGCCTGGTGCTCGAGTTCGTGCACGAGCGACACCAGCGCCACCTCGACCGCTACCTCGCCGGGGAGCTGCGCGAGGACGCCTTCCTGAAGGCCATCCGCTACAAGGAGAGCTGGCCCTACGACATCTGGCCCAACTTCAAGCCGATCTTCGAGCTGGCCATCGAGAACGGCTTCCCGGTGGTGGCCATCGACTCGGACGCGACGCTCCCCCTGCGCGACCGCGACCGCCGCGCCGCCTCGCACATCGCCAGGGCCGCGGCCGCCTGCCCGGAGTCCACCCTGCTCGTGCTCACGGGCCAGATGCACGTGGCGCCCTGCCACCTGCCGGCTGCCGTGGACGGCGCGTTCGCGAAGCTCGGCATGCCCGCGCCGGAGCGGGTCGTCGTGTACCAGAACGCCGAGGAGATCTACTGGCAGCTCGCGCGCGCGGGCCGCGAGGAGGTCGAGGTCGTCAAGGTCGACGACGAGAGCTTCTGCGTCAACAACACGCCGCCGCTCGTGCAGCAGCTGTCGTACCTGCATTGGATCCAGTACGATTCGGACCTGCTCGAGTACGAGGAGATCGAGAGCACGGTGCGTTCCCTCATCCACGGCATGGCGCGCTACCTCAATCTCCCGGTCGGCCGCGCGGCCGAGGAGGCGCGCGTGCTCATGCCCGGAGATCTCGATCTCATGGACGTCCTCGGCTCGAGCGGGCTCGACGCGGCGGGCAAGGGGCGCATCCTCACCCAGATCGAGCTCGAGGAGAGCGCGTGCGTGCCGAGCCTGAACCTCATCTACCTGGCCACCCTGTCGGTCAACCACGCGGCCGAGGAGGCGAGCCACTACGTCAAGCACGTCGTGTCGCGCGGGGTCGAGCCCGCGGAGCTGCGGGACGCCTTCTACTTCCACGTGCTCAACGAGGCGTGCGGGTTTTTCGGCTCCAAGGTCGTGAACCCCAAGCGCAAGTGCGATCACGAGGGGCGGCTGCGCGGCATCGTGGCTCGCGCAAGGCAGCGCGACGGCAGGCCCACGGCCGCGGAGAGGGCGGCCGAGTTCTCGCTGCAGCACCTCGCGTGGCAGGGCGGCGGCGGACGGCGGGCCGGATCGGCGAAGGCGCTCGCGGATCCGGCGGTGCTCGCGGCCGCGGCCCACATGCTCGGCTACATCCTCGGCGACAGGCTCTATTACGGGCTCACGAACGGCGACGTTCAAAAGAACCTCGTGCGCTGGCTCTTTCTCGCGCCGCTCGACAAGGAGCGCGAGGCCCTCGACGTGTACCTTTACCTGTCCGAGAAGCTGCGCGGCGTGCGCATCCCCACGCGGATCTGATCCGTCCTACTGGACCAGTGTGCACCCGATCTTGCCGCCCTTCTCGCGACAGATGGCGGCCGCGATCTTGCCGCGGTTGCCGATCGTCACGATGAAGGTCTTGTACTGCGGGAGCGGCTCCTTGCGCACGATCGGCTTGCCGCCCTTGACGACCGCGCCGGCGAGCACGGCCTGCTTGTAGAGATCCGCGGACCACACCGAGTAGTCGAGCGAGATCTTGTCGCCCTTCTTGTCCCCGCGGCTCGGGCCGGACGGTGGCGTTGCGGGCGGCGTCTCCTTGGCGGGTTTGGCCCCGACGCCGTCGCCCTTCTGGTCCTGCTGGCGGGCCGCGCCGTCCTCGGCGACGTCCGCGGAACCCTGGTTCGGCGCAAAGGCCATGAACGTGAGCTCCTTGACGGTCGTGTCGGCAGCCACTTTGCCGAAGCCCGTCACGTCGAAGATGCTCTCGCCCTCGGGCCGCTTGAGCGCCAGGGCGCAGCCCGTCTGGCCGTCGTTCTCACGGCAGATGGCGCTCACCACGTTGTTCCCGTGGCCGATGGTCACGATGAAGGTCGCGTAGTGCGGGAACTCGACCTCGGCCGTGGCCGCGGCGCCCGCTGAGCCTCCCACCTCGCCCTGCGCGTAGCCGCCCGAGTGCCACAGCGTATACTCGACGGCCATGGTGGCCGGCTTCGAGGCCGTGATCGTCATCTTGCGGGTCGTGCCGTTGACCGTGGCCTTGCCCACGCCCGGCGCGGTGAGGATCGTGTCGTTCGCGGCGGTGGCCTTGAGCGCGGCGCATTGCACCACCCCGCTCGTCTCGCGGCACACGGCGCTCGCCGTGTTCTTGTAGCGACCCACGGTCACGATGAACGTCTTGCCCGCCGGGAAGCTCTCCTTCTTCACCGCGGCCTTGAGCTCCTCGGTGGCCCAGCCGCCGGCCTCGCTCTGCACGTAACCGTCCTTGTGCCAGATCGAGTACTCGACCGGCACCTTGCCCGGCTGGGCGGCGGTGATGATGAGCTGCTTGGCCGCGCCGTCCGCCTCGACCTTGGCCAGGTTGGGCACATCGAGGATCACCTTGTTCCCGGCCTGCGCGCTCGAGGGCGCGAGCCACAAGAGCCCGGTCAGCGCCGCCCCGCCGATGCCCCAGACCGCCCCGACATTCCGTGATTTTCGAATCATTTCCCTCTCCTTTTTTTGCGAAGCGAGGCGCGCGTGCGCCCGCACGAAGAAATAGAATACAGGGGTTTGACGTGTCGGGCCCCATGAGAATTCACCATGACCGTCATTTCCCGTACGAGAGCCCGCAAAAGACCTTTTCCGCGTGCACAACGGCTCCGGGCGTGTCCACGTCCTGCCAGCGGCCCGCGCCCACATCGTGCACCGCCGCCAGCCCTTGCGCGGCAAGGGCGCGCACGCCGTCCGAGAGCGAGCAGTCGCCGTCGGCGCGCGACGAGGAGGCGCGCTCGAGCGCCACGAACAGGCCGGGCGTGCAGGCGAACAGCCCCGTGTCGACCGCGTCGAAGTCAGCGAGGTCCTTGGCGATGGCCGCGATGCGGCCGTTCGCGGTGCGCACCTTGGTGGCGTCGTCCATGTCGTAGATCTCCGAGAGCTTGCGATCCACCGCGAGCGTGAGCCCGCCCTCGGGCACGGGCGCGGTCATGAGGCCCGCGATGAGCGAGGCATCGAAGACATGGTCCGACATGGACAGGAAAAAGCGCCGCTCGCCCACGAGCTCGCGCGCGGCGAGCACGGACAGGCCGTTGCTCTGCTTCCAGCGCGGGTTCATCGCGAACGACACGGGCAAGGCCGGGCGTCCCGACTCGATGCCGGCCCGCACCTCGTCGCCCCGGTAGCCGATCACCACCACGGCCTGCCCGGCTCCGGCCTGCGCGAACCGGTCGAGCACGCGCAACGCGAGCGCCCTGCCGGCCACGGGCAGGAGCGGCTTGGGCGGGCCCGCGTCGCTCTTCAACCGGGAGCCCAGCCCTGCGGCGATCACCACCACGAGGTCGATGTTCGGAGTGTCCATGGAACCGAGTCGTAACGGGGGCCCAAGGCCGTGTCAACGCGGCTGCCGGGACCTGCCTCGCAGGAAAGATGCGCCGAGGCTGAAATTGTCGGATAATTGGTACTTGAGCCCTATGCGCCATGGATTTCCGGATCGGAGAAGAGGTCTCGTCATGAGGCGGCTTTGGATGGTGCTGTTGAGCGGGGTCGCATTGCTCGCGCTCGGGGGCGGGTGCTGGCGAAGCGGCGAGGTCCGGCCCGGCCAGGAGGACTGCCCGTTCGATTGCCTGGGCAACTCCGCGTGCGAAGCCGCGGGCGGCGACCCGGTCGATCCGGGCGGGGACGCGGGCTTCGACAGGTACCTGTGCGCTGCTCAGGACATCTGTTGCCGCGTGCCGGACGGCGGCTCGGACGTGGACACGGACGCGGACACGGACACCGGCTCGGGCGGAGACACAGATTCCGACACGGACGGCGACACGGACGCCGATACCGATACCGGCTCGGACACCGGCACGAACACCCTCGACGACGCGGGCGTGGACGCGGGCGACGATGCAGGGGTCGACGCGGGCGTGGACGGCGGCACGGATACCGAGACCGACACCGCGTACAAGACCTTCCTGTGGCCGTGCATCATCTGCAACAACGCGCCCTTCAACGCCCCCATCGTCAAGCTGCCGTACTGAGCAGGCGGCGCAAACACCCACGGCTTGCGCCCGTGATATTTGCGAGGTTTGCAAGGGAGGGGGAGAGGAGAGGCCCCGACCCTTGTCCGATGCGACGCCGGATGTACAATTTATAAACAAAATGACGCCTCGGGAGGACACCATGACATACCGCAAACCTCAACGTGTCTTTCGTGCCATGCCGATCGCCTGCCGCCTTGCGCTCCTTTTCGCGGTCGCCTCACTCGGCTGCGGTGACAACGGATCCCCGATAGATGCGGGCGAGTCCGTGGATATGGACGGCGGGACATGGCCCGCCTGTGACAGCGGCGCAACGACGCAAGTCGTGACCTTCGTCCACGTCAACGACCTGCACGCCCACTACTCACCCATCCCCGCTGATGACAATGAGAGCCCGTACAGTCGCATCGTGGGTTACTACAACGAGGTCGTGCGGGAGAACCCCTATACCGTCTTCACGTCCGGCGGGGATTTCTACGAGAAGGGCTCGATCGCGGAGGTGCTCTCCTCGGCGGCGTCGACGACCGCGCTCGCGCCGTCCATGCCCTTTGACGTCCAGGTCCTCGGCAATCACGACTTCGGGTGGAACGCCACGGCGCCGCGCCAGTTCACCCAGAAGGCGCACGGGGTCATCCTCGCCAGCAACGTGAAGTACGTCGGCACCGCGTCGCCGGGTCTCAGGACGGTTGACTACGCCGAGCTCGAGGTCGGGTGCGTGCGCATCGGCGTCTTCGGCATGGTGCCGTACCCCTGGAACGAACGGGGCGAGGATTACGTGGGACAGTAATATCCGAAGTACAAGATGCGTTACGATTTCGCCGAGCGCGCTCGGGAGATCACCCACGCCCACCGCTCATCCGTGGACCTGCTCGTCATGTTGAGCCACCTCGGCCTCAAGCGCGATCGTGAGGTGGCGAACGGCGTGTCCGGCATCGACCTGATCTTGAGCGCCCACTCCCATGACCTCACCAAGGAGCCGGAGAAAGTCGGCGACACGATCATCATCCAGGCCGGCGCGTACGCCGAATGGGTGGAGCGCCTCGACCTCACCTTCGACCTCAAGGAACGCAAGGTCGTGGGCAGCGCCTTCACGCTGAAGAAGAACGAGCGCGGCGTTCTTCCCGTCGACGACGCCACGCAGCAGGCGGTGGAGGCGGTGATGTCCAAGTACGCGCCGGACGGGCTCAAGCGCGTGGTCGACCTCGAGCATTCCCGCGACGGGCGGGGCATCGGAGATATCACCGCCAAGGCCGTTCTCACGCTCCTCAAACCCGACGCCGCCATTGTGGACCAGAAGAGCGTCCTGCAACCCTGGATCGCGGGACCGCTTTCCGACCAGGACTTCGTGTCGAGCTACGTCGTCGCCCACCAGCGCCCTGGCACGCCGCCCTTTACGAGCTTCTATTTCGTCAAGATCAAGGGCTCCGACCTCGCGGATATCAGGAAGAAGCTGCCGGCGGGCTGGAGCTACGCGGGGCCGGATGCCGGCTCGTTCGAGGCCGATACCGTGTACAGGCTGGCGATCCAGAAGCACGAGGCGCTCGACCCTCGCGACGTCCTCCCGCACGGCGTCGCCACGGCGATCGAGGATCCGGTTTACGCCGCCGATGCCTGGAAGCTCCTCGACGAGTACGGCAGGAAGCGTGACGGCGAGGGAAAGGCGATGGACGACGGGCTGCCTCCTGCGCCCTGACGGCGCAAGGCGGACGGGTCGAGGGCTCAGTTCACGGTGTACGAGAACGGGGAGACGGGCTCGTAGATGCCTTTCCCCGTGCGCGCCATCCAGACGGTCGTGACCTTGGATCCGGCGACGTCGACGAGCATGTAGCCGTACGTCGAGGAGTGGCCCACCTGCACGACCTTGTATGGGCCGTTGTCGCCGCTCGGGACGCTCTCGCTGTAAATCGGCGCGCCCGCGCTGCCGACGATCATCTGATGCAAATCGTTGTCCGGATTGCCGTCGCCGTCGTCGATGCGGGATTCGTCGAAAAAGTGATCGTGGCCTGTCAGGTAGAGCCGGGCGCCGGCATGCTCCAGGCTTTGCCAGAACCGGTTGCGGGCGTTGACATCATCATCGAGGCAATCCTGGTGATACACGGAGAACGCCGGCTCGTGGGTGAACACGAAAACGTGCGGGAGCGTATTGGCGTCGAGCACCGCGTCGAACCACGTCTGGTTCACGTGGTGAGGATTGGCGTAGACATCGAGCCCGACCACGAGCGCGTTTTCGAACGCGAACGAGTAGGTGAGGCCCTCTTCGCCCGCCGGCCCGTTGCCGGGTGGAGCATAGGGCCCGGAGAAGACCTCTCTCCAGATCCCCGGGTCGGAGTCTTCATGGTTGCCACGCACGGCGTAGACGGGGATCCCGTCGTCGTACAACGGCTGCATCACGTCCCGCCAGTGGAGCAGTTGGCTGCGGAAGGTGCTCTTGTCGCTCGAACCGGTCACCGCATCCCCCAAGAAGAGCACGAAGTCCGGACCGTCCTGCAGCACCCTCTCCACGATCTCGCCCAGGATCGCCGAGTTCACGCCGTTGTCCGATCCGCGGCTGTCGCCGAGAACCGCGAAGGAGAAGTCGTGGGGCGGCTCGGTCCAGGTCGTGTCGACCGGGGAATCGGCGCTCCCCGCCGAGTCGGGCTGGGTGCAGCCGCCGGCCAAAGCGACACCAAGGACGACGAGAAACAGCCATACGATGCGCCTCATTTCTCATCCTCCTTTCACCAGTGAGGTCATAACCACGTTCACGTCAAAAACAAGGGTATCGGGGTTCCCGCGCGTGACGAGCGCCCCGCTGTTGCGCTATACTGCGTGCTCCAACAACGCCCAACACAGGAGGGAAGCCATGTCCGCCATCGTGCAAGTCAAAGCCCGCGAGATCCTCGATTCGAGAGGCAACCCCACCATCGAGGTCGACGTGGGGCTCGATTCCGGCGTGATCGCCACGGCCGGCGTGCCTTCGGGCGCGTCCACCGGCACCCACGAGGCGCTGGAGCTGCGCGACGGCGACAAGGGCCGCTACCAGGGCAAGGGCGTGAAGAAGGCCGTGGCCTCGGTCAACGAGACGATCGGCCCGGAGATCCTGGGCATGGACGCCATGGAGCAGCGCACGCTCGACCTCGCAATGATGGCGCTCGACGGCACGCCCACCAAGAGCAAGCTCGGCGCCAACGCCATCCTGGGCGTGTCCATGGCCGCGGCGCGCGCGAGCGCCATGGAGCTCGACGTCCCGCTCTACCGCTACCTGGGCGGCGCGGGCGCCACGATCCTGCCCGTGCCCATGATGAACATCCTGAACGGAGGCGCGCACGCGGACACCAACGTGGCCATCCAGGAGTTCATGATCGTGCCCAAGGGCGCGCCCACCCTCACCGAGGCCGTGCGCTGGGGCTCGGAGATCTTCCACGCGCTCGGCAAGCTGCTCAAGGACAAGGGCCTGCCCACGGGCAAAGGCGACGAGGGCGGCTACGCGCCCAGCCTGCCATCCAACGAGGAGGCCATCGAGCTCATCCTGCGCGCCATCGAGGTCGCAAAATACAAGGCCGGCGAGCAGGTCTTCCTGGCCCTCGACTGCGCGGCGAGCGAGTTCCACGACGACAAGACCGGGAACTACCTGCTCGACGGCAAGGACAAGCCCGCGCTCAGCGCCGCCGCGCTCGTGGAACGTTACAAGAAGTGGACCGAGAAGTACCCGCTCGTGTCCATCGAGGACGGCTTCGCCGAGGACGACTGGGACGGCTGGGCCGGGCAGACCAAGGCACTGGGCGCGCGCATCCAGCTCGTGGGCGACGACATCTTCGTCACGCAGATGCCGCGCATCAAGAAGGCGATCGAGAGCGGCGTGGCCAACTCGGTGCTCATCAAGCTGAACCAGGTGGGAAGCGTGTCCGAGACCCTCGACGCCATCGACCTGTCGCGGCGCAGCGGATACAAGACCGTGATCTCGCACCGCTCGGGCGAGACCGCCGACGACTTCATCGCGGACCTGGCCGTGGCCACCTCGAGCGGGCAGATCAAGACCGGGTCGCTCGCCCGCTCGGAGCGCGTGTCCAAGTACAACCGCCTCATCCGCATCGAGGAGCAGCTCGGCGCGGCCGCCCGTTACGGGCTCTAGGGCGCCGGCTCGACCGGGCGGACCGCGGCCCGGGTCATAAGGACCATGTCCCTCGCCCGTTCCACACTGCTCCTTTTTCCCCTGCTCGCCTGCGGGTGCGCGCTCTTTCCGCCACGGCTCGGCGCCGGGAGCCCTTTGCCCGCTGACAACGGATCCGCGCCGGCTCCCCTGGACGCGCACGTCGACGCCGGAGCGCCGGACGCGGCGGTCGAGGAGGAGAGCATGGAGGACGGACAGGCGCTCGCGGACCTCATCGCGACGCGCCTGCGCGAGGAAGACGGCCGGGAGCCCTTGCGCCCGGTCGGCCCCGAGATCCTGGGCGGCCCGCATGTGCCGCGCGTGCCGTCCGCATACGAGAACTCGCGGCTCGCGCCCGAGGAGTGCCTGGCGAAGCTCGAGAGCCTGGGGGTGGCGTTCGCGAAGCCTTCGTTCGAGACGCCCGGCGTCGAGACACCGCTGCTCCTCAAGGGTCCCGTGGCGGGCGTGATCGTGCGGCCGCGGTGGGACAGGCCCAAGCCCGAGAATGCGGTCATGGACTGCCACCTGGCGCTGGCCGTGTTCGACCTGGCGGAGCGCGCCCGCGAGAGCGGCGTGACCGAGATCCTCTACTACTCGGCCTACAGGCCCTTGCGACGGGGCGACCGCCCGCGCAATCCCAGCCAGCACCGGGCCGGCCTGGGCCTCGACGTGCGTTGGCTGGTGCTGCGCGACGGGCGCACCCTGGACGTGCTCGACGACTTCGAGCGCAGCGACGGCGCTCCGCCCTGCGAGGGCGAACCCACCACGCACGAGGGCAGGCTCCTGCGCGACCTGGCGTGCGGCCTCTACCGCGACGCCATCTTCAACGTGATCCTCACGCCAAACGCCAACAAGGCGCACCACAACCATTTCCATCTGGACGTCACGCGCGGCGCCAAGTGGCACATCGTGAGGTGAGCCCGGTTGTCTTCGCCCGGGGCGTGGGATAGGCTCGCACGGCATGGCTCGAAACAAACTGGAGGCGTTCCAGGTTCTCCTGGCCGCCGTGCTCGTCCTGCCGGTCCTGGCGCTGGGCGCGGTGCATGCACAGGTGCTGGCCGTGTTGCTCGTGGCCGGAGCGGCCCTCACGGCGGGGATGGTGGTCTGGCGCAAGGAGCTCGGGCACGTACGGCTCGACCTGCCGCTCGCGCTTTTTCTCACGCTCGCCGCGTTCACCCTCCTCCAGATCGCGCCGCTGCCTGCCTTCCTGGTGAGGATCCTCTCTCCTGAATCCTACGACGTTCGCAGGGCAGCGCTCGCCCCGCTCGGCCTGCCGCCGCCCTCCTTCATGCCGCTCTCCCTCGACGTGGCGCTCACCCTGCCGGAGGTCGGCAAGCTGCTCCTGTACGCGTCCGTGTACGTCGCCGCCTTCCTGTGGACGCGGCGGCGCGGCTCAGGGCTCGTGCTCAACCTGGTCGTGGCGGCGAGCGGCGCGTCCGCGGCCGTCTTTCTCACCCACAAGATCCTGCTGCTCGACGCGGTCTACGGATTCTACAAACCGCTGCACCTGGGCTCCGGTCCGGGCGCGATCTTCGCCCCGCTCATGAACGCCAACCACCTCTCGGCCGTGCTCGGAATGGGCGCCACCGTGGCCGTGGGGCTCGCGCTCGCCACCCGCGAACGCATCCGGCGCACGCTCCTTTTGTTCGTGGCGGCCCTCATCGGGGGCGCCCTCCTGCTCACGCTGTCGCGCGGCGGCATCGCCGCGTTCGTGGCCGGCCAGTGCCTGTTCGTGATGCTGCGCGTGATCCACCGCCTGCGCGACAAGGGGCGCGAGGCGCGCGCACAGCACCTCGCGTGGCTCCCGCTCGGTCTGGCCCTGTCGCTCGGCCTGGGCTTCTTCGTGGCGCAGGACGCCATCGTCGGCGAGTTCGTGAACGGCGACGTCTCCAAGCTCGACATGATGCGCGAGGGGCTGCCGCTCATCGGCCGCTTCCCGGGCACGGGCGTGGGCCGCGGGGCGTTCTGGGTGGGCTTCCCCCTCGTCAGCGAGCTCGCCTCGCGCGTCACATTCACGCACGCCGAGAACGCGATCATCCAGTTGCTCGCGGACTGGGGCGTCCTCTTCGGCGGCGCGGCGCTCGCCGGGTTCGTCTTCGTCGTAGCGCGCGGGCTCTGGAGGCCGCCGGAACGTGTGCACGCCACCGCCGCGCTCGCGGCCCTCATCGCCTTCGGCCTGCACAACATGGTCGACTTCAACATGGAGGTGCCCGGGGTCGCGATCCTGGCCGCGGCCCTGCTCGGGGTGGTTGAAGCCAAGTCGCCCGGCGCCTCGGAACCGCTCGCGGCCTCCAACGAAGGCAGGAGGGTGCCCACCCTCGGCTTGCAGGCCGTGGCCGTGGTCCTCCTCGCGCTCGCACCGGCCGTGGGCCTGTGGGTCGCAGCGCACAACGTGGACTCCGAGGAGCGGGCCCTGCGGCGCGCCCTCGACCGCGAGGACGGCGAGGCCTTTGCGCCCGCGAGCCTGAAGGGCCTGCTCCAGCGCCACCCGGCCTCGTGGTACGTGCCCTTCCTGGCAGGCGTGCGAAGCTACCACACGCGCGTGGGCAACCCCCTGCCGTGGCTCGGCCGCGCCGCGGCGCTGAACCCGTCATCCGCGTCGGTCCACTTCTACGTGGGCCGCGTCCTGTTGCGTGGCGGCCGCCTCGGCCAGGCCCTGCTCGAGTACCGGCTCGCGAGCCGCTGGAACCCGTCCCTGGCCGGCAACGCTGCCGACGAGCTCACGGCCCGTTTGCCGCGCTTCGAGCCGCTCAGCACGATGGCGGTCACGCACGAGGATCGCGTGCTCATGTGGGACGCCCTCGCGAGCGCCCTGGCGCGACGGGGCAAGGACTCCGAGGCCGAGGCCGCGGACAAAGCGCTCCTTTCCGAGAGCCCGACCGAGGCCCGCGCCATCGGCCGCCACGCTCTTCGGCTCGCGGGCCGCGGCGATCTGCACGGCGCGCTCGCGCTCACAAAACGCCTGGCCGCATTGCCGGACCACCAGGCCCCGGGCGCCATGCTCGAAGCGGAGATCAGGCAGAAGAGCGACGATGAGAAGGGCGCGGCCGAGGTGCTAGAGCGGGCGCACGACGCCCTGCCCCAGCACCCGGAGATCCTGTCGCGGCTGGCGTGGGCGCGGCAGCGGGCCGGAAACCACGCGGGCGCCCTGGCCGCCGCCGCGGAGCTGCGGGCCCTGGCCGCGGACGTGGGCCGGCGCGCCCAGGCGGAGATCCTGGAGGGAACCCTGGAGCAGGCAGAGGGGCGCGTCCAAGCGGCCATGGCCAAGTTCCGGCAGGCCTATGCCATGACGCCCTCTGACACGAGCCTGCTCGTGCGGGTCGCTGACCTGGCCGAGCAGAGCGGCGACCTCGCGCGCGCGCTGGACGCGCTTAGGCGTCTCGTCGCGCAGGATTCCTCGAACGCGGCGTACGCCGAGCGCCTGAAGCGCATCGAGGACCGCGCCCGCGGGAGCGAGCTGGGGGTCAGATGAATGAGTTGCGCCCAAAGCGATATGGCCGCATGATTAATTTTCGGATCCGAGGTGGATTGAGAACCGCATGAGCCAGCACGACGTCATTTCCATTCCGCCCCCCCCGGCCCAGCAGCCGGCCCATGCGCCCCAGGACGCGGGGCCCGACATCTGGGAGTACATCCTCATCCTGCGCCGCAGGATGCTCCTCATCGTCCTGACCGTGCTCGTGGCCGTGGGCCTCACCGCCTTCGTCACCATGCGCATGACCAAGATCTACAGGGCGACCGTGACCTTGCGCATCGAGACGCAGGCGCCGCGCGTGCTCGGCAAGGACGTCGAGAACGTGGTGGAGATGGGCACGGGCTCGTACTGGTCGAACCAGGAGTACTACGAGACGCAATACAAGATCATCGCCAGCCGCGACGTGTCCGCGCGCGTGGTCAAGGACTTGAAGCTCAACGAGGATCCGGAGTTCATGGGCGTGCCCGAGGAGGAGCGCGCCGGGTGGAAGCCCGTCACGATCGACAAAGCGGCGAGCATCATGCAGGACCTCCTCACGGTGGAGCCGGTCAAGGATTCGCGGCTCGCGCGCATCCATGTGGACCACCCGGATCCGGCCCGCGCGCAGCTCTACGCCAACGCTGTGGCCAAGGCCTACCTCGACAAAAACCTGGAGGCCATGCTGCAAGGCACGGTCGACGCGGTGGACTGGCTCTCCAAGCAGCTCGACGACGCGAAGACCAAGCTCTCGGCCTCGGAGAGCTCGCTATACGGCTACAAGAAGGACAACGATATCCTCTCCGTGTCGCTCGAGGAGCGCCAGAACATGCTCACCGCCCAGCTCGAGGCCACGGCCGGCAAGCTGGGCGAGGCGCGCGCGAACCGCATCGCCATCCAGGCGCGCAAGAACGCCGTCGCCAAGGTGTCCTCGACCGGCGATCCCATGGCCATCCCGCTCGACTCGCTCAACAACAGCCCGATCATCCAGAACCTCAAGGAAGAGCAGGTGAAGCTCAGCCAGGAGTATGGGGAGCTGTACGAACGTTACGGCGACAACTTCCCGCGCATCATCGAGATCAAGGCCAAGATGAAGCGCATCCGCGAGGATCTCACCCGCGAGGTGAACAACGTGCTCGCCGCGGTCGACGCGGAGCTGGACGCGGCGCGGGCCACCGAAGCCGGCCTCGATCAGAGCCTCAAGGACCTCACGGAGCAGGCCCTCGAGGTGAACCAGAAGGAGATGGAGTACAACCGGCTCGCACGCGAGAAGACCAACAACGAGAAGGTCTACGAAATGCTGCTGGGCCGCACCAAGGAGGCCGACCTCTCCAAGCTCCTGCGCGTCAACAACATCGAAATCCTCGATCCGGCGCTCCTGCCCGTCAGCGCGATCCGGCCGCGCATGGGCCTCAACCTGGCGCTCGCCATGGTGCTGGGCCTCATCCTGGGCGTGGGTCTCGCCATCACCATCGAGTTCGCCGACCGCACCATGAAGACCCAGGAGGATCTCGAGGCCCTGGGCATCGCGTTCCTCGGCATCGTGCCCTCCATCAGCGACGTGGCGGCGAAGAGCGGCTCCTACGCGTACGCATACGGCGGGACCAAACCCCGCAAACGCAAGGGGAAGCACGCGCCCGTCCTGGAGGGCAAGGACGGCGAGGCGCCCAACTACGACCTTTTCGTGCACGATTACCCCAAGAGCCAGGTGGCCGAGTCGTGCCGCGCCATCCGCACCAACCTGCTCTTCATGTCGCCCGACAAGCCGGCGCGCCGCATCCTCGTCACGAGCCCCTCGCCCCAGGAGGGCAAGACCACGGTGGCGATCAACGTGGCCATCGCCATCGCCCAGTCCGGCGCGCGCACGCTCCTCGTGGACACGGACATGCGGAGGCCCCGCATCCACAGGGCGTTCGGGCTGAAACCCAAGGTGGGCATCTCCACCATGGTGCTCGGCGAGTCGACGTTCGAGGAGTCGGTGGTGACGACGCAGGTGCCGAACCTCCACCTCCTGCCGTGCGGGCCCACGCCGCCCAATCCGGCCGAGCTCATGCACACCGAAGCCTTCGAGCGGGTCATCGCCGATCTGTCGGCGCGGTTCGACAAGCTCGTCTTCGACTCGCCGCCAGTGGCCGTGGTCACGGACGCGGCGATCCTGTCCAAGCTCGTGGACGGCACCATGCTCATCCTGAAGAGCTTGAAGACGAGCCGCGACATGGCGCGCCACGCCACGAACGTGCTGCGCGACATCGGCGCCAACATCCTGGGCGGGGTGCTCAACGATCTCGACCTTGAGAACCGCAAGTACGGCTACTACTACTACTACCGTCAGAAGTACGGCTACTACGAGTCAGAGGACAAGGCGCGCGATTCGGCGAACGAGGCCGAGCAACGTCCCGCCGCGTCGTGAGGAGATCGTCCTAGCGGGTGGGGGCCGGAGAGGCCGGCGCGGCCGAGTCCCAGCGCACCTCGCCCTGACCGAGCGGAGACGAGAAGGCCAGGGTGAAGAAGCGTGTGGCCGGGCCGATGACCGGCTCGCCGTCCGGGAACGCGCGCGGGAACACGATGCGGTAGGGCGTGCGGTGAACCAGATCGAACGCGAAGTATTGGAACGCGCTCGTCTCGGGGTGCTTCACCTCCTCCACCGACACGGGCGCCACCGCGCGGCCGCGGTCGTCCACGAGACGCACCCGCCACGGGCCATCGTCGGGCGCAAGGTTGTCCACGCCCTTGAAGGCGCTCATGCTCGAGACGAAGAACTCGTGGCCCCGGGCCAGGGCCGTGAACTCGCGGTCCTGCAAGTCCTGGCGCTCGGCCGGCGACATCCGCAGGTCCTGCGCGACCTTGACAACGTACCCCCAGCGAAATTCGTAGCCCAGGTAGGTGACGCGCACGGTGAGCACGTTCTCGATGCCGTCGACCGGGATGATGCTGAGATCGCGCGTCCACGTCTCGAACACGCGCTGGTAGTCCGCGGGCTCGAAGTTGCGCGCGCCCTCGCGCATGTCCACCCTGGGCGGACCGCAGGACGCGGCCGCGGCGCAGGCGGCGAGGACGAAGCACGGGATGGTTCGGGAGCGGGGCATCGGCGAGGAGTGTACCACGGATCGATTGCGGGAGGAGCGGGCAGGAACGGAGGCTACGCCTTCTTCCTGACGGCCTTGGTCTTGCCGATGGCGCGGACCTTGGGCTCAGGGGGCTTCTTCTTGGCCGCCTCGACGACCGGCGCCTCGGCCTTGGTCTCGGGCGGACGCGGCGGCTGTGGCCTGGGCACGGGACGCGCGACAGGGCGAGGCGCAACGGCAGGGGCTCCCACTTTTCTCACGCGGGCCTGGGCCGCGACCTGGGCCGCGGACGATTCCTCGGTCGCCTTGGGCTCCTCCACTTGGCGCACGTGCTTGGCCGCCGGGCGCTGCGAGGTCTCGCGCGCGGGCTGGGCCGACGAGGCGCGCGCGCCCCGGTCGATGTCGAAGTCGCCCATGTCCACGTTGCCGCGGAAGGACGCGCCGTCGACGATAATCACCCGAGGTGCCGTGATGTCACCCACCACGCGTCCCTCCTCGGTGATGTGCACCGCCTCCTGGGCCGAGATGTTGCCCACAAGCACCCCGTTGATGATGGCGTTGCGCACGTTGATGTTGGCCCGGACCACGCCGTTCGCCTCGATGGTCAAGGTGCGCGCCAGGGTGATGCTGCCCTCTACGCGTCCCTCGACCGTCAGGTCCTCGTCGCCCTCCAGGTTGCCGCTCACGACGGTGTTGCTGCCAATGATGGTGATGGGATCGGTCATCTTGCTCACGCTCCGATTCTTGTGCCGTGCAGCCGGCCTAGACGTCCATGTCCACGTTGCCCTTGAAGATCGCCCCGTCCGCGATGAGGATGCGCGGCGCCTTGATGTCGCCGACGGCCCGGCCGCCGGCCGCGATCTCGACCTTGTCCGAGGCCTGGATGTTGCCCGTCACCTGGCCCGACACCTCGATGTTGCGCGTCTCGATGTCGGCCTCGACCACCCCGGACTGCTCCACGTAGAGGTTCTCCTTTAGGACGATGCGGCCCTTGACCGTGCCCTGGATGATGAGATCCTCCTCGCCGGATATCTCGCCGTCGATCACGATCGAGCTGCCGATAACCGTATTCGCCATGTGTCCCTCCGACTGCTTCTTCTCGCCGAATGTTTTCACGGTGGTCCCTCGCCTTGCCTCGCCGAACGGCGTCGGTTGTTGCGTGCAAAGGAGCCTAGCAACGGGCCAAGGCGGTGTCAACCGCGCCGGACGGCGGACCGAGTGTCTACGGGCGTTGTCACTTCGTGGGGTCTATCGGGCGTATCTATCCGAAATCACTGGGTGATGGATTTTGGCACGGCACGAGCAACGCATCGCTCCCGACCGCCCCGGAGCGGGGCCAAGAACAAGGAGGGCGACCATGGGACGACATCGGGCATTTCCGTTCGCGATCGTGCTCGTCGCGGCGATCGGCGGAGGTTTCGGGGGAGCCGGCTGCAACCAGAACCCGAACGACATTCCAATCGACAAGCCAGGGCATGAGGATGGGACAGATCACGGCACGGACCACGGTTGGGGCACAGACGACGTCTGGGGTATCGAACCGGCGTCGGACGAGCCGATCGACACGGACACGGTCACGGACCCGAGCCAGTGCCCAGCCGGTGACGAAGTCCCTCCGTTCACGGTGCCGGACGGCGACAATCCCGGCCTCGAGCCCGCGACGAGCTGCGACGAGGTGATCGACGGGCTGCGGCAGAAGATCCTCACCGAGATGGAGCAGTCGCTGGAAGGCGCGCGTCAGCGGATCTTGAGCCAGAAGCTGCACCCGGAATCGTGCGGAGCCGACGCCGACTCGGACGCCGACTCAGACGCCGACTCGGACAGCGACTCGGACAGCGCCGCGGACACGGACAGCGGCAGCGACGGCGCCTCGGACTACTCCACCACCAACAACCAGGAGCCCGAGGTGGACGAGGCCGACTTCCTCAAGAACGACGGCTCATACATCTACCTCCTGGCCGACAGGCGCCTGCAGGTCCTCGACGCCTGGCCGGTCGAGGGCGCGCACCGCATCTCGGCCACGCCCGTCCCTGGCGAGCCGCGCAAGATGTTCGTGAGCAACGGCAAGGCCGTGGTCTACTCGTCGATGGGCGCGACCTACACGGGCGATCCGAATTTCGATCAGGCCGCGTCGTCGGAGTGCACCTACGGGTACGACTGTGAGCTCGTCGGCGACGGCCGCCCGCTCAAGATCACGGTCTGGGATCTCGCGGATCTCGCGGCGCCCAAGCTGACGCGCGAGATCGACGTGTCGGGCTCGCTGCTCGCGGCGCGGCGCATCGGCGACACGGCCTTCACGGTGGTCGTGTTCCCGGAGGCCGCGGGCGTGAGCTGGTCGTCGCTCGGCCTCGCGATCGTGCCGCAGGAGCTGTCGGAATACTCGTGGAGTTGCGGCGACGACATCCCGTTCTCGGTCTGCGAGATTGACGCCATGTTCGACGCGCTGCTCCTCAAGAACCGGGACGAGATCGCGGCGCTCAAGCCCGAGATGGTGCTGCCGTCGGTCACGGATCGCCGCCTCGAGAACGGCGCGTGGACGCAGAAGAGCGATCTCTTCGCCGACTGCGCGGGCTTCTACACGTCGGCCGCGAGCGACGGCCTGAACCAGATCTCGGTCCTGGCCTTCGACCCCGCGGTCCTGGCCGACGTCTCGGCCACGTCGATCATCGACCGTCCCGGCGCCGTGTACGCGGCGGACAAGTCCCTGTACATCGCGTCGCGCCACGCGCCCGTGTCGGGAGAGGACTGGTACGACGACCCGTACGCCGTGCCCGAGGCCACCACGGTGCACAAGTTCGCGCTCGATCCCGCGGCCATGACCTCCGAGTACCGAGGCAGCGGCGCGGTCAAGGGCCGTGTGCTGAACCAGTTCTCCATGAGCGAGCACGACGGGTACCTGCGCATCGCCACGACGACCAGCCACGCCCCGGATTCGAACGCCCACAGTACGGTCACGGTGCTGGCCGAGGAAAGCGGCGCGCTCGCGACCGTCGGGCAGGTGGACCACATCGCGCCCTCCGAGGACATCCGCTCCGTGCGCTTCAGCGGCGACAAGGGCTTCCTCGTCACGTTCAAGAAGACCGACCCGCTCTTCGTCCTCGACCTCGCAAAGCCCGAGTCGCCGACGATCGTCGGCGAGCTCCAGATCCCGGGGTTCTCGACCTACATCCACCTCATGGACGCCACGCACCTGCTCACCATCGGCTACGACGCGGACGACATGGGGGGCTTCGCGTGGTTCCAGGGCGTGATGCTGCAAATCTTCGACGTCTCCGACATGTCGAACCCCGCGCTCACCCACAAGGAGGTGATCGGCACGCGCGGCTCCACCTCCGAGGCGACCACCAACCACCTGGCGTTCAACTACTTCCCGTCGCGCGATCTGCTCGCCATCCCCATGACGATCTGCGCGGGCGGCGACGAGGGCAACTACGGATACGACATGACGTTCAGCGGGCTGCTCGTCTACAAGGTCACGGCCGCTGCGGGCTTCGAGAAGCTGGGCGGGCTCGCGCACGCGGCTCCCACGTCGGGCGACGACTACGACTCCGTGTGCGGGAACTGGTGGACCGACGGCACGAGCGCCGTGCAGCGCAGCGTGTTCATGGAGGACTACGTCTACTCCGTGGCTCCTGAGCTGGTGCTGGGCGCGGACGTGAACGACCTCTCGACCCCGCTCGCCTCCATCGACCTCACCGCGCCCTGAGCGTGCTCCCTGAGCGGAGCTTGACTCCCGGACGCGGGCCGACCCATCATCCCGTTCCTAAGGAACGCCCCATGGGAGCCGACACCCAGATCTTCATCGCAGTGAACCGCGCCTTTGACGGGCCGGCGGCCACGGCGTTCTTCTCGGCCGTCACCTGGCTCGGCAACGGGCTCGTGCTGGCCGCGATCATCGTTCCTTCGTGGCTGATCCTCGATCGCGCGCGGATGAAGGCGCACCTCATGCCCATGGTCGTGGCCGTAGCGCTCGGCGGCGCGGCCGCGAACCTGCTCAAGGTGGCCGTCGATCGTCCGCGTCCGCCCGCGGCCCTTTCGTCGCAAGGGGTCCCGGTCCACGCGCCCGGCGGTGTGCCCCGGGATCGCTCGTTTCCATCCGGCCACGCCCAGACCGCCATGGGAGCGGCCGCTTACCTGTCGTTCGTGTACCCGATCCTCGCGCTCCCGTGCCTCGCGCTCGCCGCGCTCGTGGCCTTGTCGCGCGTGGCGCTCGGCGTCCACTACCCGTCCGACGTGGCCGCGGGCGCGTTGCTCGGGGCCGCGTGCTCGGTCGCCGCGTTCCTGCTCGCCCGCCGCCGCATGGCGGGTCGGAGGTTTCCATGGAAAAGCTTCTGAACCAAGGCTCGGTGCACGCCTTCGCGCACAAGGCTCTCGAGTGGGCCGCCGGGGCGCTGCCGCTCATGATCTTCACCCTCCTCGCGGCGATCCTGGCCATGGCCCTGTTCAAGACGGCCGTGCGCCGGCTCGAACGCTTCCTCGCGCGCCGCGCCCTGGAGCTCGGGCCCGAGCTGGAGATGGAGAAGCGCGTCGCCACCATGACCGGCATCGTGCGCCGCGTGGGACTCGTGGCCCTGTGGGCCATCACGATCATGATCCTGCTGCGCGAGCTGGGCGTGGACATCGCGCCCATCCTGGCCGGCGCGGGCATCGTGGGCCTGGCCGTGGGCTTCGGCGCGCAGAACCTGGTCAAGGACGTGTTGAGCGGCTTCTTCATGCTGCTCGAGGACCAGGTGCGCGTGGGCGATACGGCGGTCGTCAACGGCACCGAGGGTCTGGTGGAGGCCATGAGCCTGCGCACCATCCGCCTGCGCGATCTCACGGGCACGGTGCACGTCTTCCCCCACGGCGCGGTTCAGTCGCTCGCCAACCGCACCAAGGGCTGGTCCGCCGCGGTGCTCGACGTGGCGGTCGCCTTCAAGGAGGACACGGATCGCGTGGCCGCCGTGATGATCGACGCGGCCGCAAAGCTGCGCAAGGACCCGGCGTTCGCACCCAGGATCACGGACGACCTGGAGGTCTTCGGCGTCGCCGACATCGGCGAGAGCGCGGTGGTGATCAAGATCCGCATGAAGACCGTGCCCGGCGACCAGTGGGACGTGGGCCGCGAGCTGCGCCGCAGGATCAAGAAGGCCTTCGACGCGCAGGGCATCGAGATCCCGTTCCCGCACCACACCGTGGACATCGTGCGTGAACGATCGCGCGGGTAGGGCCTCACCGCAGCCCGAGCAGGCCCTCGATCGCGCCGATGTACAGGTTCATGAGCGCGTCGCCGAAGAGCAGGAACTCGATGGCGCCGAGCGCGAGGAACGGGCCGAACGGCACCTTGGCCTTGCGGAAGCGCGGATCGGGCGCGAGCTCTTTGCCGTCCGGGCCGAGATCGTTGTCGTCCACGGGCGGCGGCGGCTCGATCCCGGTGCGGCGGCGGCGCACGACCATGATCGACCCCACCGCGAGCCCTTGCAACGCGCCCGCGAACAGGGCGAAGACCGCGCCGCGCACGCCGAGGAACGCGCCGATCATGGCGACGAGCTTGGCGTCGCCCTCGCCCATTCCCGGGCTGCCCGTGAGCATCCTGTACCCGAGCACGAACGGCAGGTAGATGACCAGGAACCCGCCTGCGGCCGCGGCAAGAGGCTCCCACCAGCCGTGGCCGAGCACGAACCAGCTCGCGAGCAGCCCCACCACGATTCCGGGCAGGGTGATGGCGTCCGGCAGGAGGAACGTCTCGAGGTCGATGAGCCCGGCCGTGACGAGGGCCCACACGAACGCGAACAGCACGAAGTACTGGCCGAGCCCGACGAGCGCCGCGTCGGGCGCGGCGAGCAGGGTGACGCGCGCCACGGCCACGGACAGAAGCGCCATGCAGAGCTCCACCACCGGGTAGCGCGGCGAGAACGAGGCCTTGCAGTGGCGGCAGCGGCCGCGCAGCACCAGGTACGAGATCACGGGGATGTTGTCGTAGAACCGGATCGGCGTGCCGCACGCCATGCAGTGCGACGCGGGCCGAACCACGGACTGCCCTTGAGGCCAGCGCGCGATGACCACGTTGGCGAACGAGCCCCACAGCGCGCCGAACACGCCCGCCAAAAGAAGGATCTGCCACGCCGGCACGATCGCGAGGAGCTCGCTCATGGGCGCAACTTAGCACGACCCGCGCTGCGCCGCGAAGCGCAGGATGTGCTGCTTGTCGCCCCCGGCGGTTGCGGTAGAGTCGCCAGCGGAGGAAGGACACGTGGAACGATCGGCTGCCGCGAGCGCCCTCGGGCTCTCTCTCGCACGGCGCGAAGGCGCGGGCCTCGGCGTCGAGAACGGGTCGGACGCGGTGCGGCTCGTGCACGGCGCGGCCGACGGCTTCGCCGGCCTCACCGCGGATCGCCTGGGACCGGCCGTGCTCGTCGAGCGCCACGACCCGGCCGCGGACGCGGAGGGGATCATCGAGGCCCTGGCCCGGCGCTTCGGCGCGCAGGAACCGATCTTCCTCAAGGAGCGCTGGTCCAAGGAGCGCGCGGACCGGGCCGGCGGACAGGTGCGCGGCGCCGCGTGCCCGCCGGATATCCTCGTGCCGGAGCAGGGGCTCGTCTTCGGCGTGAGCCTCGCGCACGAGGAGCACATCGGGCTCTTCCTCGACGCGCGTCCGGCGCGGGCCCTCGTGCGCCGCGTGGCGGAAGGTCGGCGCGTGCTCAACCTGTTTTCGTACACGGGCACGCTCGGCGCGGCCGCGGCCGTTGGCGGCGCCCTGTCCAGCACCAACGTGGACGTGATGCGGTCGGCCCTTGCCACGGCGCGGGACAACTACGCGCGCAACGGGCTCGCCGCGGACACGCGCACGTTCCTGCGCTGCGACGTATTCCAGCACCTCGCGCGCGCGGCCAGGAGCGAGGCGCGCTGCGATCTCATCGTCGTGGATCCGCCGCCCCGGGCCGCCCGCCCCGGACGCCGCGGGTTCGACGCGCGCACCGGGTACGGCAGGCTCCTCGCGCGGTGCCTCAAGGTGCTCGCGCCAAACGGGCTGATCCTGGCCGGCACCAACCTCAAGGGAGGAGGCTTCGAAGAGCTCGAGGACCCGCTGGCACAGGGTGCGCGCCTCGCCGGACGGAATGTCGAAATCGTGGAGCGCGTCCCGGCCGGACCCGACTTCCCGCAGCCCTCGGATCGCCCGGCCGCGCGCTTCGTGCTCGCGCAAGCCTGATTGCGAATCCGCAGCTCCGCTCTTTCCAATGCATCGCGATGCTGTGCTAGGATGGAACGATTCCACAATGCCAGGAGGTCGATTCATGAAACGCGATTTCGCAGCCATCTGGGGTCTCGCCTGCGCCGCGGCGCTTGCTTTCGGATGCTCCGACGCCGACGACGACGGCAACGCCGACGCCTCGGCCGACGCAGACACAGGCACCGACACGGGCACCGACACCGACACAGATACAGATACCGACACGGATTCCGACACCGACACAGATACCGACACGGATTCCGATACGGACGCCGACGCCGACACCGACACGGATGTCGATACGGACGCCGACGCCGACACGGATACCGACACGGACACCGATACCGACACGGATTCGGACACCGACACGGACGCCGATGCCGGCATGGACGGTGGAACCGACGCGGGCGTGGACCTCGGCTGCGTCGTGCTCGTCGATGGCGCGGGCGGGAACGACTCGAACGACGGCAGCACGTGGGCGCTCGCGAAGAAGACGGTGCAGGCCGGCCTCGACGCGGCGAAGGAGATGATCCTGGTTGCCGACGCGGGGGACGATGCGGGCGATGACGCCGGCAGCGGATCCGGCCCGTGCGAGGTGTGGGTCGCAGCGGGCACGTACATCCCCACCCTGGTGACGGACTCGGGCGACCCGCGCACCGCGACGATCCTGCTTCGGGCGGGCGTCGCGCTCTACGGCGGCTTCGTGCACGGCGTGCTCTCGCGAGACGACCGCGACGTCGATGGGCATCCGACGATCCTTTCCGGCGATCTCGCCGGCGACGACGCGACCACGGGCAACGCCGAGAACGCCTACCACATCCTGACCGGCGCGGACGACGCCGTCATCGACGGCTTCACGATCACGGCCGGCAACGCGGAGGAGGACAGCGGTGGCGGCATGTACAACCCCGGCGTCTCTCCCGTCGTGGCGCGCTGCACCTTCTCGGGAAACACGGCTCGGAACGGTGGCGGCATGTACAATGGCCCCGGCTCCGCGCCGGTGGTGACGGACTGCACCTTCTCGGGAAACACGGCCCAAACGGGAGGCGGCATGAGCAACTACGGCTCGGCGGCCGTGGTGTCGCGCTGCACGTTCGCGGGCAACACGGCCGATTCCGCGGGCGGGATGGACAACCTCAACTCCGATGCGGTCGTGACGGGCTGCGTGTTCTCGGGAAACAATGCCACGAACGGCCTCGGCGGCGGCATGTGCAACACGGAGAGCCCGACGACGGTGACGGGCTGCACGTTCACGGACAACACGGCGAGCATACACGGCGGCGGGATGGCCAACTGGACCGCCTCGCCGACGGTGACGAACTGCGCGTTCGCGGGCAACACGGCGGACATGCGGGGCGGCGCGATGTCCAACCTCAGCGGCTGCGCGCCGACGCTGACGAACTGCACGTTCGCGGGCAACACGGCGGACATGTTCGGCGGCGCGATGATCAACGCGACATCCTCTCCGACCATGACGAGCTGCATCCTGTGGGGCAACTCGGCGCCCACGGATGCCGAGATCTATGACGACGATTCCTCGAGCAAACCCGTGGTGACCTACAGCGACGTCGAGGGCGGCTGCGCCAACATCGCCCATGCCGTGTGCGGCAGCGGCAACATCGAAGCGGACCCATTGTTCGTGAACCTGGACGCGGACGCGGGCGTCATGGATCTCCGTCTCGGGACAGGCTCGCCGTGCATCGATACGGGCTCGAACGCCGCGGTCCCTTCCGGCGTCACCACCGACCTCGACGGCAACCCACGCATCGTCGCCGGGGCGGTGGACGCGGGTCCAGATGCGGGCGCGACCGCCACGGTCGACATGGGCGCGTACGAGCGGAGCGGGTAGGAAGAGTCGTCGGGACGATCTTTGAGCGGCGGGACGGTCAGTCCGTTGACGATCAGATATCGGGTTCGATCTCGATGCGGTAGTCGCCGACGGCCCCGCCGTTCTGCGCGTCCACCACGATGAAGTACGTCTCCCCTGCCACGAGGGTCAGCCCGACGCTGGTGTTGAAGCAGCCCTCCCCAGACGGCTCGAGGTTGGTGCATTCTCCCTCGTCGGTGAAAAGGGCCGTGGCCGACCGGCTCCATCCCTTGCTCTGACCGGCGCAGTCGTAGATCGCCATCGAGCCGGCAGGGACGGGCAGGTCGGTCCCGGAGTCGCTGTCCGGGATCGACCGGTAGTAGGCGGTCACCCACACATCGCCGTTCACGCTGTTGTTCACCAGACGGACGACCTGGTCGTATCCGTTCCAGTTCGCTTCGTCCGTGCTCGGGCCTTCCGTGTGCTCATTGCCGGAAGCGGTCGTGATCGTGTTCTTGGCGCCGTCGTCGCGGCTGCTCGTCCCCGGCGGGAGCCAGGCAGCGGACCCGACGAGATCGTAGGTGTGGGTGTAGGCGAGCGCAAACGTGCAGCCCGTGTCCGTGTAGGTGTCGGAGTCGGAGTCCGTGTCGGAGTCGGAGTCCGAGTCAGCGTCCGTGTCGCCATCAGAGTCCGAGTCGGCGTCGCTGTCCGCGTCCGAACCCGAGTCGGAGTCCGAGTCGGAGTCCGAGTCCGAGTCAGCATCCGTGTCGCTGTCCGTGTCGCTGTCCGTATCGCTGTCCATGTCGCCGTCCGCGTCCGTGTCGGGCCCACCGTCAGGGCTTGCGTCGAACGATCCGTTGTCATCGTCTCCGGAATCCACGGGCGTGACCTTGGCGCAGCCCGAGGTTGCGAACGAAGCCGCGAACAGCGCACCCACCGTGAATACAAGCATGGTTCTCATGGGCGTTCTCCTTGCAACAGGGGCCCGGATTCAATCGAGCCGCCGACAGGGGCACTTATAGCCGGGAAGAGACGCTCGGTCGAGGACCGAACGCACCCGCCCATTCGCGCCCACTCGCGCCTTGCACGCCATCCGGAGAACGCCTAGATTCGAACCCCGTAGCGGCCCACATCGATGGTCGCGTTGGAGAGCACCTTGAGGATCTTGAGCCTGGGCGCCGGGGGGTTCATCGGCTCGCACCTCGCGAGCCACCTTCTCGCGCGGGGCCACACGGTCACGGGCGTCGACATCCACTCGGACAAGATCGGGGAGCTCCTCGAACACCCAGGATTCACCTTCGTCCGGCAGGACATCCGCGACACGGGCTTCGAGGTCGAGCGGCTCGTCGCCGAGGCCGACGTGGTGATCGACCTCATCGCCTACGCCAACCCGGGGCTGTACCTGCGCCAGCCCCTCGACGTGTTCCATCTCAACTTCACCGAGAACATGAAGATCGCAGAGGCGTGCGTGGCGCGAGGGCGTCGCCTCGTGCAGTTCTCGTCGTGCGAGGTGTACGGCAAGACCGTGGCCCGCGCGGCGCCCGGCAAGCTCATCGATCCCGAGGATCCGGCGCTCGCAACGTTTCGCGAGGATGAGACCGACTTCATCCTGGGGCCCGTGTCGAAGCACCGATGGATCTACGCCTCGGCCAAGCAGCTCCTCGAGCGCGTGCTGCACGCTTACGGCCTCGAGGGAAGGCTCGACTACACCATCGTGCGTCCCTTCAACTTCATCGGCCCGAAAATAGACTACCTGCCGTCGGACACGCCCGGCTTCCCGCGCGTCTTCCCGCACTTCATGGAGGCGTGCCTCAAGGGTACGCAGATGAAGCTGGTGGACGGTGGCCGCAACCGCCGCTGCTACACGGACATCGAGGACGCCGCGGCCTGTATCGGCCTCATCGTGGAGAACCCCGGCGGCGTGTGCGCGCGCCAGATCTTCAACGTGGGCTCGCCGAAGAACGAGGTGAGCATCCGCGGTCTGGCCGAGCTCATGCGCGACCTCTACGCGACGAAGCTCGCCCGCCCCGGCGCGCGCCTGCCGTCCATCGTGGACGTCCCGGCCCGCGAGTTCTATGGCCCGGGCTACGACGACTCGGACCGCCGCATCCCGGACATCTCGAAGGCGCGTACCCTGCTCGGCTGGGAGCCCCGCTACGATCTGCGCGAGACGCTCGAGCGCACCATGCGCCACTACCTGGCCGCGAACGGCTCCTGAAGGCGTCGCGAAGGTGGGCGCGTCCAACGTCATGGTGCTGATGCCGGCTTACAACGCCGGTCCCACCGTGGAGCGGGTCTTTTCGCGCATTCCGTCCGTGGCGCGCGCCCGGATCGGAGGCTACGTCGTGGTGGACGACGGCAGCACGGACGACACGCGCGAGGCCCTCGGGCGCGTGATGCGTGACTTCCCCACCCTGGTCGCGCTCGAGCACGGCGAAAACCGCGGCTACGGCGCGGCCATGAAGACTCTGCTCGGCTACGCGCGCGAGCACTGCGCGGGCGCGGCGATCGTGCTGCACGCGGACGGCCAGTACTCGCCCGAGCGCATCCCCGCTCTCCTCGCACCCATCGAGGCCGGCGAAGCGGACGTCGTGCAGGGGTCGCGCATGCTGGGGGGCGGCGCGCTCGCGGGCGGCATGCCGCTCTACAAGTACGCGGCCAACAGGATCCTCACGAATATCGAGAACCGCGCCTTCGGCCTCAAGCTCGCCGAGTACCACAGCGGGTACATGCTCTACTCGCGCCTTGCCCTCGAACGCATCGCCTTCGAACGGCTCTCCGACACGTTCGTGTTCGACCTGGAAATGATCGTGGCCGCGCGCGTGCTCGACCTGCGCGTCCGCGAGCTGCCCATCCCCACCATCTACGCGGACGAGGTCTCGCACCTGCGTCCCGTGCGCTACGGCCTCGAGGTGCTCTCGGTGGTGCGGCGATACCGGCGCGGCCGCTACCACGCGCTCCTCGGCGTCGGAGGCCGGCCGTGATCCTGGTGACCGGCGGCGCGGGCGTGGTCGGCGCGCGGCTCGTGCGCGGGCTCGCCACGGCAGGCCACGCGGTGCGCGCGCTCACGCTCCCCGGGGACCCGAACGCGGCGCGGCTCGCGGACACGGGTTGCGAGATCGCTTACGGCGACGTGGCTGACGCGGGCTCGCTCGTCCGCGTATTCGACGGGGTGCACACGGTCTACCACCTGGCCGCGGTGATCATCACGCGCGACCCGCGCGACTACGACCGCATCAACGTCGGCGGCGTGAGAAACGTCGTCGCGGGCGCACGCGCCGCGGGCGTCACGCACTTCGTGCACGTCTCCTCGGCCGCGGCCCTGCACCCGGAAGGGTCGGCCTACGCCCGCTCCAAGCTCGAGGGCGAGCGCATCGTGAGCTCGCAGGACGCCATGCGGTTCACGATCGTGCGGCCCACGCTCGTCTACGACAGGGACGGCGGGCAGGAGTTCCGCATGTTCCTCGCCGCACTCGAGCGCTTCCCCGTGGCGCCCTTCGTGGGGCTCGGCCGGGCGCGAAAAAACCCGGTGCACGCGGACGACGTCGTGAAGGGGCTCCTCGCCATCGCGGGAAACCCTCGGGCCCACGGCAAGACCTATGCGCTGAGCGGCGGCGAGGCCATCCCCGTCCGCGAGCTCGCGAAGCTCATGCTGCGGCTTCGCGGCTCGTCGCGGCCCATCGTCCCCGTCCCGGTGCCGCTCTGCCGGCTCGCGGCGTTCGTCATGGAGCGCGTCATGAGCGATCCTCCCCTCACGCGTTACGCCGTGAGCCGCATCGTGGAGGACGCGGACCTCGACAACTCGGAGGCGCGCCGCGACCTCGGCTACGATCCCGTGGGCGTGCGCGAGGGGCTCGCGAGATGCTAGCGGCCGTGACCACGCGCGCCCGCCGCGCCATCGATCTCGCCTCGGACCTCTGCGAGCGGCGCACGGCGCTCCTGCTCGCCCTCGTCCTCTTTTTCGCGGCCGTGCTGCGCGCGCTCACCCTGTGGAGCCTCGCCGGAACCGTGTATTGGGACCACCTCCTCACGGACGAGCGCGTGTACCACGACTGGGCGAAGGCCATCGCGGACGGCGCGTGGACGTCGTCGTCGGTGTACGAGTTCGCACCCCTGCCCGCCTACCTCATGGCGCTCGTGTACAGGCTCTTCGGGCCGGACGTGCTGTACGTCCGCCTCCTCAACCTGTCGCTCGGCGTGCTCGCGTGCGGCCTCTTCTACGTGATCGGCCGGGAGCTCGGCGGCAAGGCCGTGGGGCTCGCGTCTGGCGTCCTCGCCGCGTGCTACGGCGAGCTCGTCTTCTACAGCGTGGTGCCGCTCAAGACGTCCCTCTCCGTGTGCGCCCTCGCGCTCGCCCTCGCGCTCGCCCTCGCGCTCCTCAGGGAGGATGCGATCCGCGCGTGGCGGGCCCGGGCTCTCGCGCTCACCCTGGGCCTCGTGTGCGGGGCCATGGTCCACGTGCGGGGCAACACCGTCGTCGTCGCGCCGACGCTCGCGCTCTTCGCGCTCGTCGCCCCTCGTGCGCGCGCCTCTCGCGATCGGGCCGTCGTCGTCGCGTTGTTCGTCGTCGGCTTCGCCGTGTCGCTCGCGCCGGCGATGATCCGCAATCGTGTCGTGGCCGGAGAGCTCGCGCTCACCACCGCCCAGACCGGACGCAACCTGTACTTCGGCAACAACCCCGGGAACGGCTCGCCCTACTACCTTCCGCTCTCGTTCGCGTCGTCGGCCCCCGAGGAGCAGGCCGTGCAGTTCGTGATCGAGGCCAGCCGGCGCGAGGGGACCAGGCTCACGCAGGTGCAGGCGTCCGCCTTCTGGACGCGCGAGGTCGCGCGGTACGCGGAGAGCCGGCCCTCCGATTTCTGGCGCGGGATCCGCGTCAAGGCGCTCGCGCTCGTGAACCGCTTCGAGGCCGGCGACCACTACCACGTGGGCTTCATGGGTCGCTTCATACCGCTCCTGCGAATGCTCCTCGGGCTCTCGCTCGTCCTGCCGTTCGGCATGGCCGGCCTCGTCCTCTTCGCGGGCCGCTCGCGCAAGCACGCGGCCCTTGCGGCCGTCTTCCTCGCGTACGGCGCCACGCTCGTGGCGACCGTGGTGAACGCGAGGTACAGGCTGCCGCTGCTCGTCGTTCTCATCCCGTTCGCGTGCCTGGGGCTCGGCGGGCTCGCGCGCGACCTTCTGGAAAAACGGGTGCGCCGGGCGGCCATCTTCGCGGCGTGCGTGCTCGCCTTCTTTGCGATCGAGCTTTTGCCCCTGCCCGGCACGGGCGACCTCACGTCGTACCTCAACACCCACGCGCTCGCCCTCGACGCCGAGGGGCGCACCGACGAGGCCATCGCGTTCTGGGAGGAGTCGTCGCGGGCCAAGGGCGCGTTCTCGCCCGTGGCGGACCTGTTCCTGGCCGGAAAGCGCTACGAGAAGGGCGATCGGGACGCGGCGTTCGCGCTCGTGCGCGGCATCCCGGACTCCTCGTTCGCGGCCGCCCCGGCGCACGCCCTGCTCGGCGACCTCCTGGCCCACGAGGGACGCGCGCGCGAGGCGATCGCGCAGTACGAGCGCTCGCTCGCGATCAACCCCGGGCAGCGCCGGATCCGCAGGGAGCTCGCGCGGCTCTACGGCCCGATCGATCCGGCAAGGGCGGGCGAGGCGCGTCGCGAGCTCGCCGTGATTGACAGTTTCTTCGCCCGCCGGTAGCGTTTTCCAATCAACCTTCGAAAGAGCAGGAGCACACCATGAGAACCTTGTCGATCGTCGTTTTCGCCGCGGCCGCGATCGCGCTGTCGCCCACGCAGGCGCGCGCGCAGGGCACCATGGAGCTCATCAGCGTCAGCACCACGGGCGGCCCGTCCAATGGGTACAGCTTCGAGCCGTCCATCTCGGCGAACGGCCGCTACGTGGCCTTCTACTCCGGCGCCACGGACCTGGTCTCCACGACGACCACCGGATACCAAGTATTCGTTCGCGATCGGTGGAGCAGCACGACCGCGCTCGTGAGCTGGAACGCCACGAGCAGCGCCGGCGGAAACTCGACCAGCAGCGACCCCTCCATCTCGGCGGACGGCCGCCACGTGGTGTTCGCCTCGAACGCTACGGACCTCGTCGCCACCACCGTCTCGGGGCAGCAGGTCTACCTGCGCGATCTCGACACGAGCGCCACCACGCTCGTGAGCGTGAACGCCGCAGGGAACGCCGGAGGGAACGCTTCCAGCTCGTCACCCGTCATTTCGGGAGACAACCGCTACGTGGCGTTCGTGTCTGGGGCCTCGGACCTCGGCCCCGCGGGCAACGGCACCGCTCACATCTACGTTCGCGATCTTCAGACGCACACCACGTTCCTCGTCAGCGCGGCGGACACGGACGCCGGAGACGATCTCGGCAACGGCCCTTCGTACGAGCCCTCCATCTCGGGAAACGGGCGCTACGTGGCCTTCGAGTCGGACGCCACGGACCTCACGTCGCCCGCGACGACCAGCAGGCAGATTTTCGTGCGCGACGTCGTGGACGGGACCACCGTGGTCGCGAGTGTCAACACGGTCGGCGCACCCGGCAACAACGGGAGCTACCACGCGCGCATCACGCCCGACGGCAGGTGGGTGGCGTTCAGCTCCTACTCCACTGATCTGGTGTCTCCGGCGACCTCGTGGCGGCAAGCGTTCCTGCGCGATTTGACGGGCGACACCACGATCCTCATCAGCCAGAGCACGGTCGGCGTGCCCGGCAACAACGACTCCGGCGGCTACGGAGGCGGCCTTTCCTCTGACGGGCGCTACGTGGCCTTCAACTCGTACGCGAACAACCTCATTCCGGTCGATCTGAACAGCAATGTCGACATCTTCGTGCGCGACCACGTCGACGAGACCACCGTCCGCGCGGGTGAAGGAGTGGATGGCGGCGAGCCGAACGGCTCGACCGAGCACTCGGCCATCTCCTCGACGGGGCGCTTCGTGGCCTTTACCTCGTGGGCGAGCAATCTCGTTCCGGACGACACCAACACCTACCCCGATGTTTTCGTCTACGAGCTCCTCGGGCCGACCCCGGACGCGGGCGTGGACGGAGGGGTGGACGGCGGCATGGACGCGGGACTCGACGCGGGCGACACGGACACCGGCTCCGCGACGACCGACTCGGACGCCGACACCGACACCGACACCGACACGGACACGGACGCGGACGCCGACACCGACACGGACACGGACGCCGACTCGGACAGTGACACGGGCACGGGCGACGTGGACACCGGCACGGACACCACCGACACGGGCGCCGATGCGGGCGCCGACGCGGGCGATGGCAAAGACAACTCCGGCTGCGGCTGCGCCACCGCGGGCGAGGCGAGTCGCGTGACCTTGTTCCTCCTCATCGAAAGTCTGATCTAGCGCTCCGTCAGCCGCCGCCGTTTTGCCGTCTTTGTTTTTTTTTCACCAAAGTCCGTTCGGACGGGTCAAAATAGTAAGGTCCGAGACAAGGAGGGACTTCCGATGTCAATTCGCTCCAGGAAGACATTTTTCGTCCTCGTGCTCGTGGGTCTGCTCACCGCAGGCGGCGGGTGCGACAGGATGATCATGGGCGACGAGCACGGATGCGGCGGCCACCACGATTGCAGCGGCGACGACGAAAACGACGACAATGATGATGATCACGACACGGCCACGTTCACGGACTTCTTCACGGATACGGACAGCGCGACCTCCACCGACACCGCGGCCGACATGGACGCGGACATGGACACGGACGCGGACGGGGACACCGAAACGGCCTCCGACACGGACACCGGTTCCGACACCTCAAGCGTGGTGTGCGAGGACTGGGAGGCTCTTGACGCACACATCGTGGATTCGCCGCCGGCCGGCATCAAGCCCACGCAGGACGGCATCTGCGGCGACGCGACCTCGCCGTCCCACAGCAACCTGGCCGCGCGGGTGACGATCGACGTCACGACCGCCTCGCTCGACGCCGCGGTCGGCACCGTGCTCATCCCGGACGGTTTGAAGGGCAAGGTCGTGGGGCTGCCGCGGATCTCCGTCGAGGAGGCCATGCCATACGAGTTCTACGCCATGACCGTCACCGGCATGACCGAGTCGGCGGACGGCTTCACCTTTGAAGCGACGTGGCCCGAGCCGTTCGGCGTGGACCCGGGATCGATCTCCGCCACCATGGTCGTCAAGGTGGCCATGGAGATCGCCTGCGGCGACGGCGACGCGGGTGTCGACGGCGGCGTTGACAGCGGGCCGGGGACAAAGACCGTCGAGGCCGTCACGTACCTGGATCTGTGCGACGGCCCCTCGCACCCGGGCTGGGTCAGCTCGGGCGACGAATGCGCCGTGTGCCGGGCGGTCGCCGAGGTGGCGGCCTCTCCCACATTTCCTGTCGGGCGGTGCGACGGCCTGGCCCTTCCGGCGTCGTTCAGGCTCGAGCTCGTTCCCGTCTCGTGGCAGGGGCGTTCCGTGGTGGTCGAGGCGCGCTGCGAAACCGCCGGTCGCGGGATCTCCTTCTCGTGGAAGGCCTCGGCCGGGACCATCGCCGGCCAGGGCGGGAGCCGCGCAACGTGGACCCCGCCCGCCGATCCGGGGCCGCATGTCATCCAGGTCGTGGCCGACGACGGCCGCTCGGTGGCCGTGGCCAGCCTGCCCTGGCGCCACCGGGCTTGACCCACGGTCGCTCTTTCCCGAAAATGGCACCTGCAACGATGCGCAGCGGGCGAAGAGCGCCCGAGAGGTGCCCATGGATGGAACGTTATGGCGATTCGCCTGTCTCGTGATTGTCGCGGCGGCGCTGACATCCGGTTCGAGCTCGAGCGCCCAGGAGAGCGCACCCGCTCCGACCCCGGGCGGAACCCCGCAGGCCCTGCCGGCCGGCCTGTTCGATCCGGATCACCTCGTCCGCCTGGCCGCGGTGGAGCAGGTGGCCAAAGACGCGATCGCGCGCGCCGAGTCCAAGCTCGTGAGCATGGTGCAGACCGAGCCGTTCGCGGACGTGCGCCGCGCCGCGTGCGAAGCGCTCGCCGCCATCGGCGCCACCTCTCGCATCGAGCTGCTTAGGTCGTCGGCCGCGAACGATCCCAACACCGAGGTGCGCGCCGCAGCGGCCCGGGCCGCGCGCAAGCTGGCCGGCGAGCCTGAGCCCGCGACCACGCAGGCCTTCCCCACGCCTTTGGAGGCGGCCATTGCCGGGACGCCGGCCGTCGCTGCACAGGACGGTTACAGGCGGCCCGAGCTGAAAGAGGACGGGGAAGCCAAGGAGCAGACGAGGCTGTTCGCCGTAGGGCTCGGGACCATGGGCGGGTACGGCATCGCGGCGCTCGATTTGCGCTTCCGCATCGCGACCGGCAACGAGATCCTCCCGTGGGTCGGCCTCGAGCTCGGCGGTGGCTGGTCCCCGCCGAACTTCATGTACTGGTTCATCTCGGGGATGATGGAAGAGATCACGAAGGACCAATGGCTGCTCATCTCCGGCGCGGGCGGAGTGCTGCTCTACTTCCACAGGTTGTTCTACGTCCCGGTGCGCGCCGGGTTCGACCTGGGCCAGGGCCCGTACTTCCTCCTCGGGGGCGGCTTCGAGGGCCTGAACGACGAGGGCTTCTTCTCGTGGGGCGTGGAGGCCGGCATCCTCGTGCACCCGTGGACGCTCGACTACATGAAGAAGGTCACGGACTGCGGCGCGGCCGACCAGGATCCCAACTACTGCGAAGAGAACCAGGCCTGGCCCGTGATCCCGTTCATCCGTTTCTCCCTCCACTTCTACCTGGTCTGATCCTCCGCATGACGGACGCCCACGACCCGCCCGGATGCGAGGTCGGCCCCATCCGGCCGCCGAGCGAGGCGTCCAGCCTGCTCGTGCGCGTGACGCGCAATTGCCCGTGGAACGAGTGCGCGTTCTGCGCCGTGTACAAGGGCGAGAGGTTCTCGCGCCGCGCCGAGGAGGATGTGCTGCGCGAGATCGATCTCCTGGCGGACGCGGCCCAAAGGGTGGGGGACCGGGACGTTCTCGACGTCCTGCGCGATCCGCGCGCTTGCGAGGACGAGCGACGCGTGGCCGTGTGGCTCCACTATCGCGGGGAGCACGTGTTCCTGCAGGACGCGGATTCCCTCTCCATGAAGCCCGAGCGGCTCGTGCGGATCCTGTCGCACTTGCGAAAGCGCTTCCCTTCCGTGAGCCGGGTGACCTCCTACGCGAGATCGCGCACCCTCGCCGCTCGCTCCGAGGCCGCGCTGCGCGACCTGCGGGAGGCGGGGCTCACTCGCATCCACGTGGGCGTGGAGAGCGGCCACGATCCGCTGCTCGCCTTCATCCGCAAGGGCGCGCGCGGCGAGCATCACGTGCTGGGTTGCCGGCGCGCGATCGAGGCGGGGTTCGAGGTGTGCTGCTACGTCATGCCCGGGCTCGGCGGGAGGCGATACAGCGCAGGCCACGTGCGAGACACGGCCGCCGTGCTTCGGGAGATCGATCCGCATCACGTGCGGCTGCGCACGCTGTGGATCGATCCGGGCTCGCCGCTCGAGGAAATGGAGCGCGCGGGCGAGTTCGAGCCCCTCGATGAGGAAGAGATCGTGGCCGAGATCCGGGAGCTTCTGCGCGGGCTCGCGGGCGCCTCGGGAAGGATCGTCTCCGATCATCAGCGCAACCTGCTCATGGAGATCGAGGGGCATCTGACCGAAGACGCGGCGAGGCTCGTGGGAATCTGCGACGCTTTCCTCGACCTGCCGCAAGCCGGGCGCGATGCGTTCGTGGCGGCGCGGCGTTCGGGCCTCGGACCGCGCCCCATCTGAAAGGGCGCGAGGGGTTCACTTCCCGAAGATCTTCTTGAGGAAGCCCTTCTTCTTGGGCGCGTCGCCCAGCGGCGGGGTCGTCTCGGGCAGCGGGATGTCGGAGATGAAAGGCGCGGGAGGCCCGCTCGATCGCGGGCGGACCAGGCCTGGCGGCAGGGCGTTGTCGGGCAGCGTCTCCGGAGGCGGCCCGGCTGCGGGCTTTTCACGCCTCGCGCTTTCGGTCACTCCTTCGAAGATGTCGTCGAGCGCGTCGTTCACGTCCTCGTGCGCCAGCAGCGGAGACGGCGGTTCCGGATCCACGCTGTCCCGCGTGATCTCCTTGATGAGCTCGTCGACCGCGTCACCCGAAGCCTTCTCGTCCTCCACCTCGTCCCCTCCCAGAATCCCGTCGTCGCCGAGAACCGCTTCCTCGTCGTTCCCCGATGTCCCGCCGGTCAGGAGATCCTCCACGGACTCACCCTCGGACTCCAGGGCCTTCAGGAAATCATCGGGAAGGCCACCTCCCTCGACCGCTGTACGCGGATCGACATCGATCGTCGGGCGGGGCTCATCGTCCTCAAGGAGATCGGCCGAGAGCAATTCCTCGTCCGACAGTACGTCTTCCTCGGAGGCCGCGCTCTCGTCCGACAGCGCGTCGAAGTCGGGATCGCGATCGCTCGGTTCGGGGATCGGCTCGGGCTCGGGGATCGGCTCGGGTTCGGGGATCGGCTCGGGCTCGGGGACCGGCTCGGGCTCGGGGACCGGCTCGGGCTCGGGGACGGGTGCAGGAGCAGGCGCGGGTTCGTCGATCTTGGGCACAGCCGGGACGAGCGAGGCTCTCTTCGGCCGCTTGGCCGCGGCTTCGGCGATCTCCTTGGCCCCGGAGGCGAGATCCGCGAGCATGGAGTCGAACTTGCTGAGGTCGATCCCCGCGGCCTTGACCGGCCGCTTGCGGGGGCCGTGCGCGGGCGATGGCACCGGGACGGGCGCGGGTTGTGTCGCGGGAATGGGCGCGGGCGGAGGAACCAGGGTCGTCTCTCGCGCGGGCACGGGCATGGGCATGAGGATGGGCTTGGGAACCGGGGTCGGCTCGCGTGCCGGCTCCGGCTCGGGCGTGAAGGACGCGGGCTCGATCTCAGCCGCAAAGGGAGGAGGCGGGGGCAGCGGGGCCTCGGAGAACCTGGAGGCGACGTGAGCCGCGCCGTTGCTCGTGCGGCGCTTGTGCTCGAGGATGCGATCGAGGATGGCGCGGCTGCCCGGATCGAGCTTGGCGAACTTCACGCCCATGCCCGCGGGCTTGCCCGCCTGGTCCGCGGCCCGGTTCCACGCGACCACGCCCACTCCGCGCATGACCGGCGTCCCGTCCGCGAGCTGCAGCTCGAACTTGACGGTGGTGCCCACGGCCTTGGGCTCGGGAGTCTTGATGAAGATGCCGGCCCGCGAGATGTTCGGGGCGTACTTTTCGACGAACACCGCGTCGTTCGGGAACTTGAGCCGCATCCGGATCGTGGCGGCCTTTCCGTCGGTGGGATCCCTGGGAGTCACGTCGCCTTGACCTCCCTGGCGGCCGCCTCGGCCACCAAGTTGTAGATCGCCTCCACGGCCTGCGCGAGCTTGTCCGCCCCGGGTCCGCCTGCCTGCGCCAGATCGGCCCGCCCGCCCCCGCGCCCGCCCACCAAGGCTGCCGGTCCCTTGATGAGGACGTCGGCGCGCAGCCGCGTCGCGAGGTCCGCGGTGACCGCCACCACGATGGCCGCCTTGCCGCCGTTGTCGCCGCCCAGGCACACCACGCCCGAGCCCAGCCGCTGCCGAAGGCTGTCGGCCGTGTCCCGAAGCGCCGCCGGATCACCCACCTCGACCGTGGCCGCCAGGACCCGCACGCCGCCGATGTCGCGCGCCCGCGACAAAAGATCCTGCCCCCCGCCGGCCAGCTTGCGCTTGAGCCTGTCGAGCTCGCGCGCGAGCTCCCGCTCCCGCCCCAGCATCTTCTCGACCTTCTCCTCGAGGTTCGAAGGGTGGGTCTTGAGCATGCCCGCGGCGCGCTCAAGAAGCCTGCGCTGCTCCGTGGCCCACGTGAACGCGGCCAGCCCGGCCACGGCCTCGATGCGGCGCACGCCGGCGGCCACGCCGCCCTCGGATACGACGAAGAACGGCCCGATCTCGCCGCTGCGCGACGCGTGGGTGCCGCCGCACAGCTCCCTGCTGTCGCCCGACACGCTCACGAGCCGCACCACGTCGCCGTATGTCTCCTCGAAGATGGCCATGGCGCCGCGCCCGCGCGCCTCGTCGAACGTGGTCTCCTCGGTGACGATCTCGTGATCCTCCACGATCTTGACGGTCACGAGCCGCTCGACCTCGGTCAGCTGCTCGGCCGAGAGCGGCTCGAAGTGCGCGAAGTCGAAGCGCAGGGAGTCGGGCCCCACGCGGCTCCCCTTCTGGGTCGCGTGCGGCCCCAGCACCTGGCGCAGGGCCATGTGCAGCAGATGCGTCGCCGTGTGGTGGCGCCGGATCGCGTTCCTGCGCGCGGCGTCGACCCGCGCGGTCACCTCGTCCCCCGGGCGGACCCGGCCGCGCGACACGCGACCCTTGTGCACGCGCAGGCCGGACACCGGCCGCACCGTGTCGGTCACGTCCATGGCGCCGTCCTTCGAGATGATGGTGCCCGTATCGCCCACCTGCCCGCCGGACTCGCCGTAGAAGGGCGTCTCGGCCAGCACCAGCTCGGCCTCCTCGCCCATGGTCGCCTCCTCCACGGTCTCGCCGTTGCGGATGACGGCCAGGATCTGGGTGCGCCCCTCGCCGCTTTCGTAGCCCGTGAAGCGCGTGTCGCCGAGCGAGGCGTGCAGCTCCGCGTACACGGGCGCCACCGCCTCCTCCCCGCTCTTGCCCGCGCCGGACGCCACCTTGTGCCGCTCCTCGGCCCGCGCCCAGCCCTCCTCGTCGACCGTGAAGCCATCCTCCGCGCCGATGACCTCGATGAGGTCCTTGGGGAAGCCGTAGGTGGCCGACAGGTCGAAGGCGATGGCGCCGGGCAGGATGCGCTCCTTGCGCGATCCGACGAGCCAGTCCGCGTTGGACTTGAGCAGGTCGAGGCCGCGCTCGAGCGTGGCCCTGAAACGCTCCTCCTCCTGGCGGCACATGCGGTCGATGAGATCGATCCGGTGGCCGAGCTCGGGGTAGGCGTCGCCCATGACGTCCACGACGCGCGCGGCCACCTTGTGCAGGAACAGGTCGCCGATGCCGAGCCTGTGCCCGTGCCGGATCGCCCGGCGCATGACGCGGCGCAGCACGTACTCGCGGCCGGTCTTCTCCGGGAACACGCCTTCGGCCACGAGGAACGCGGTCATGCGCGCGTGGTCCGCGATGACGCGCATGGAGACGTCGTCCTCGGGGAACGCGCCGTAGCGTCTGCCCGAGAGCTCGGCCGCGGCCTGCACGAGCGGTTTCATCACGTCGATGTCGTAGTTCGAATCCACCCCTTGCAGCACGGACGCGATGCGCTCGAGGCCGGCGCCCGTGTCGATGCACGGCGCAGGCAGCGGCTTCAGGGCACCGCCCGGCACCTCCACGTGGTACTGCATGAAGACCAGGTTCCACAGCTCGAAGAAGCGTTCGCCGTTCTCCGGATCGGCCGGGCCGTACGCGTCGCCGCGATCGTAGTGGATCTCGGAGCACGGGCCGCACGGGCCAGTGTCGCCCATGGCCCAGAAGTTGTCCTTGGCGGGCAGGCGCAGGATGCGCTCGGGGCGCACGCCGATGCGCGTCCGCCAGATGTCCGCGGCCTCCTCGTCGGCTGGCGCGTGCTCGGAGCCCGCGAACACGGACACCCACAGGCGCTGCGGGTCGAGCTCGAGCTCGCGCGTGAGCAGCTCCCAGGCGAACGCGCAGGCGTCCTCCTTGAAGTAGTCGCCGAACGAGAAGTTGCCCAGCATCTCGAAGAACGTGTGGTGCCGGCTCGTGCGGCCGACGTTCTCGAGGTCGTTGTGCTTGCCGCTGATGCGGATGCACTTCTGCACGGTGGCCGCACGCGGTCCGGGCTTGGGTCGCGCGCCCGTGAACACGTCCTTGAACTGGACCATGCCCGCGTTCGTGAACATGAGGGTCGGGTCGGCCTCCGGGACGAGCGGGGCGGACGGGAGCACCTCATGGCCCTTGGAACGGAAGTACTCGAGGAACGTGCGTCGGATCTGGGAGGTGGTGATCATGGGGACCGAAAAAGTACCAAAGATGATCGGGTGTTGCAAGGAGCGGAAGGCTTTACTCCGCGCCGCCGTCCGAGACCTCGAAGGTCACCGCGATCTGCGTCGCCTCGCCTGATCTGACGCGGACCGGGATGGACCGCACGCCCGCGTCGAGCGCGACGGTCGCGTCCCGGCCCTTGATCGGCGCGACCCCGTCGTCCGGGACCATGTCGATGAACGTCTGCACGCACCAATCGCCGGCCTCGATGCCGGCCACCTCGCCGTACGCACCGTCCTCGGACACGATCCCGGTGGCGCTGTACGCAGGCGGCGTCTCGAACGGGCACCCCATGACCGAGATGTCGAGCTCCGCGCCGGCCGTGGCCTCGCCCGAGAACGACCCCGTCACCGTCACCGCGCCCGTGCCCCCGGGCGAGCAGGCCGCGGCAGCGAGCGAGGCGGCGAGGGCCAGGGCGGGAAGAACGTGGCTCATGGAGGCAAGGAAAACACAGGCGCAAATCGAAGTCCATCCGGCCGGACGTCGGCCCGGCCGTCCGATCCTTGACGTTTCGGGGTACGTGCATACGTTGGGCGTGGCTCAAGAGGTCGGAGGTGCGGCATGAGGCTCGACAAGCTCACGGTGAAATCGCGGGAGGCGTTCGGCGCGGCGGACACGCTCGCGCGGCGGCTCGGGCACCAGGAGGTGACGGCCCTGCACATGCTCGCGGCCCTCGTGGATCAGCAGGACGGCGTGGTGCGGCCGCTCTTCGAGCGCGCGGGCGTGCAGCCGCAGGCCCTCGCGCAGGAGATCGCGAAGGCCCTTGAGAGGCTGCCCAAGGTGCAAGGTGGTGAGGCGTACCTGGGCAAGGACTTGAAGGCCCTCCTCGACGGGGCACAGCGCGAAGCGGACGAGCTCAAGGACGAGTTCGTCTCCACCGAGCATTTCGTGCTCGCCCTCGCGCGCGGCAGGAGCGGCGAGGCGTCGCGCATCCTCAAGGATCGCGGCCTTTCGACCGACACCATCCGTGCCGCGCTCAAGGACGTGCGCGGCAACCAGCGCGTCACGGACGAGGATCCGGAGGGCAAGTTCCAGGCGCTTAGCCGGTACACGAACGACCTCACGGAGCAGGCGAGGCGCGGCAAGCTTGACCCGGTCATCGGCCGCGACGAGGAGATCCGGCGCGCCATGCAGGTGCTCTCGCGGCGCACAAAGAACAACCCGGTGCTCATCGGCGAGCCGGGCGTGGGCAAGACCGCCATCGTGGAGGGCATCGCGGGCCGCATCGCCGCGGGCGACGTGCCAGAGAGCCTGAAGGACAAGCGCGTGCTCGCGCTCGATCTGGGCGCGCTCGTGGCAGGCACCAAGTTCCGCGGCGAGTTCGAGGAGCGCTTGAAGGCGGTGCTCAAGGAGGTGACGTCGCGCGAGGGCGAGATCATCCTGTTCATAGACGAGCTGCACACCATCGTGGGCGCGGGCGCGGCCGAGGGGGCGCAGGACGCGGCCAACATGCTCAAGCCGGCTCTCGCGCGCGGCGAGCTGCGGTGCATCGGCGCCACGACCCTCGACGAGTACCGCAAGCACGTCGAGAAGGACAAGGCGCTCGAGCGGCGCTTCCAGCCCGTGTACGTGGGCGAGCCGAGCGTGGAGGACACGCTCGCGATATTGCGCGGCATCAAGGAGAAGTACGAGGTGCACCACGGCATCCGGATCGAGGACGCGGCCCTGGTCGCGGCCGCGCGCCTGTCCCAACGCTACATCTCGGACCGCTTCCTGCCCGACAAGGCCATCGACCTGGTCGACGAGGCCGCGAGCCGCCTCAAGATGGAGATCGAGAGCGTGCCCTCGGCCATCGACGACGTGCAGCGCCAGATGACGCGCCTCGAGATCGAGCGGCAGGCCATGAAGATGGAGAAGACCAGGGAGGCCGAGGTGCGCCTCGCCGAGCTCGGCCCCGAGATCGCGGAGCTCTCGGAGCGGGCCAAGGCCATGCGCGCGCGGTGGCAGGGGCAGCGCGACCTGGTGCTGCGCTCCAAGAAGATCAAGGAGGAGATCGACGCCTTGAAGACCGAGGCCGAGGGCGCCAAGCGGCGCGGCGAGCTGCAGCGCGCGGCCGAGATCGCTTACGGCCGGCTGCCCGAGCTCGATCGGGATCTCGGGACGGTGCAGGCCGAGCTCGAGGCCTCGCGGCAAGAGGGATCGTTCCTGCGCGAGGAGGTGACCGCAGAGGACATCGCGCAGATCGTGTCCAAGTGGACCGGCATCCCGGTGGCCAAGATGATCGAGGGCGAGAGCGACAGGCTGCTCAGGATGGAGGAGCGTATCCACGATCGGCTCGTGGGCCAGGACGAGGCGGTCGCTCGCGTGGCGCGGGCCATCCGCATGTCGCGCGCCGGACTCAAGGATCCCAGGCGGCCCATCGGCTCGTTCCTCTTCCTCGGGCCTACGGGCGTGGGCAAGACCGAGCTGGCGCGGGCGCTGGCCGAGTTCCTGTTCGACGACGAGTCGAGCATGGTGCGGCTCGACATGAGCGAGTACATGGAGAAGCACACGGTGAGCCGGCTCATCGGCGCGCCGCCCGGTTACGTGGGCTACGACGAGGGCGGACAGCTGACCGAGGCCGTGCGCCGCAGGCCGTACAGCGTGGTGCTGCTCGACGAGATCGAGAAGGCCCACCCGGACGTGTTCAACGTGCTCCTGCAGGTGCTCGAGGACGGGCGCCTGACCGACGGCCACGGCCGCACCGTGGACTTCCGCAACACGATCCTCATCATGACGAGCAACGTCGGTTCCGGCTACATCCTCGAAATGGACGATGAGAAGAAGATCGCGGAGCTGGCGCAGGACGCGCTCAAGAATACGTTCCAGCCGGAGTTCCTGAACCGGCTCGACGGCACGCTCATCTTCAAACGCCTCGATCTCAAGGCCATCCGCGGCATCGTGGACATCCAGCTCAAGCACGTGGAGGCGCTCCTCGCCTCGCGCGAGCTCTCCCTCGCGGTCTCGGACGCGGCCAAGGATCGCCTGGCCGGTCTGGGCTACGCTCCCGCCTTCGGCGCGCGTCCCCTGAAGCGCGTCATTCAAGAAAAGCTCCTCGAGCCGCTCTCGGAGCGGATCATCGCGGGCGAGATCCGGGACGGCGACACGGTGCGCGTGGAGCTCGAGGGCGACCGGCTCGTCTTCGAGAAGGAGGGCGGATCATGAAGCGCTGGTGCCCGGCGCTATCGTGAACCACCCTCGCCGTCATTGTGCGGCGGTCGCCAGAGGAGCACAGCACGCTCGGCCCGGGCGTGGGAGTGTCCGTCGCGCGCGGCGACGGCCCAGCGGCCGCGTCGCGGCCGAGGTCATGAAAAGGGAGGGGTGGATCGGCTGACGTGGTGACGGTGTCGGGCCCGACCTCTTTTCGCCCTGTTGCTGCGTTCCCGGGGCAGGCGTACGATCCGATTCAGATCGATTCGAAGACGTTCGGGAACTGATACGGGCCTTGGACGCAACATGGGGAGGGCGACATGGACATCGGAAAGGTTGTGGCGGGCCCTGGTCGAAGAATGGGGGTTCTCAGCGCGATTCTCGTCGCTCTTACAGTGACGCTCGCGTCCTGCGAAACGGGAAGCGGGACGGACGCTGACGCCGGCCACGACATCAAGATCGACGTCCCGGATCTCGTCCTGCCGGACGAAGTCTGCGTCTTCAGGGTCGACGCCGACGCCGCGCCCACGGGCGACGGCCGCTCCTGGGAGACGGCGTTCGCCCGCGTCGAGGATGCTCTCGACGCCGCGGAGGCGGCCCTGGACACCTCTGTCGCGCTTGCGCAGGTCTGGGTGAAGGAGGGCACCTACTACGTTTATAAGTCCTCGACTGACGACACGATCCAGCTTCGTCCGGGTGTGGAGTTACTTGGCGGTTTCGGGGGCATCGAAGCCGCGGCCGAGGAACGCGATCCGAGCGTACATGTCACGATCCTCGATGGAACGAACGGATCGCTCGACACGGCGCACGTCGACTCGGTCGTCACCGGCGCCGACAACACCCTGATCGACGGGTTCACGATCCGCAACGGTGGGCAGCCACCGGACTTAGCTGGGGAGTTCGACAACTTCGGTGGCGGGATGATCGTCATGGGCGGCACATTCGAGGTGAGTCGTTGCCGCTTCGAGGACAACACCGCGCTTTCCGGCGGAGGCATCGATGTATACAGCGGAGAGGCGGTCGTGCGCGAATGCGTCTTCTTACGGAACACGGCCTACGGCGGCGGTGCGCTGCGTTTCGGATCTGAAGAGTCTCGGGTGAAAGCCACGGTCGAAGACTGCCTATTCGAAAACAACGTGGCAGATGAAGGAGGGGCGGTGTCCGCATCGAGAACCTCGCTGCATATTTCGTCGAGCCGTTTCCTGAAGAACGAGGCGCGAACCGAAGGCGGCGCCCTGTTGGTCGTCAATGCGGGAACCGAAAGTCCGCCCGAGCAGATCGCGATCGACGACAGCGTGTTCAGCGAAAACCGCTCTGAAAGAGGCGGAGCGATTATCGTAAAATACAACCTGACGACGACGATCTCTGGTTGCGAGATCGCGGACAACGAGGCCGCGAAGGTCGGCGGCGGCTTGTCGATATACGGGGACCAGACAACGATAGACGGTTGCGAGATCCGAGGGAGTCATGCCGAGGCTGGTGGCGGGCTGGAGGTGCGCGCCGGCGGGACGGTCGTGCGCGACAGCGTGATCGAGGACAATCGCGCCGAGGTGGCTGCGGATTCGGAAGAAGGATCTGCCGGTTTCGGCGGTGGCATGCTCGTCATGGATGGCGACGTGACTCTCGAACGAGTGCGCTTCCTCGGCAACGCGGGAGACGTCGCCGGCGGAGCGCTCGCCCTGTTCGCGGTGTGCAACATCATCGAGGCCTACGATCCTTTTTACGGCACGTACTACATATGCGACGGCTGCAACCACCCGGAAGCGACGGTCGCAAGCTGCCTGCTCGCCGGGAACTCGGCGCCGCTCGGCGGGGGGATCCACTCGCACGGTGCCAAGGTCGCGGTTGCCAGCTCGACGCTCGCCGGGAACTCGGCGGCCGCGGGCACCTCGATTTTCGGGACGTTCGAGACGGCGCTCTTCCCCTGCACCGAGAGCCTCTACGCGTCCTTTTCGCTCTCGGGCTCGATCCTTTTCGACGATTCCGCGTCGGCGATGGTGCTGGAGGAAACAACGCTCGAGGCAACCTACACCGATTCGTCGGCGCCGCTCGGGGGCGAGGGCAACCTGAGCGCGGATCCGGGCTTCGTCGACGCTGACGCCGGCGACTACCGGCTCGTCGCGGGCTCGCCATGCATCGATGCGGCAAACGGACCCTCGGCACCGGCACAGGACATCGACAGCAACCCGCGCGTCGATGATCCGGACGCGCCGAACACAGGCGCCGGGCCGCCGTGGGCCGACATGGGCGCCTTCGAGCGCCAGCCGGACTGATCTCGAAGATCGGCCGCGCTCCGGGGCCCGGCTGAACGGAAGGAGCACGGCATGGCACTTTCCCATATCTCCTATTGGCCCGAGCGAGACCGAGCCGTTGGGGCATGCTCTTATGAGCCGGCTACTTCAGAGTGCTCACGTCGGCGCAGGCGAGCAGCCGCTCGTCGGTCGTGACGAGCGTCGCGCGGTGCTCGATCGCCGTCGCGGCGATCAGGCGATCGGCGGGATCGCCGTGGAGCGAGAGGGCGACGGAGCGCACGGCGATTTCGATGGTGATGGGGAGCACGGTAAGGTTGCGCGCGCGAAGCGCCAAGCGGCAGAAGCTGGCGGCGTCCGTACCGGGATCGAGGCGGCCGCGCTCGACGAGCATCGCGATCTCCCACAGCGAGATGTCGCTCACCGCGAGCGAGCCCGCAGCCGCTTCGCGTTCAATGGTGGCGCGGGCCTTGGCCGACAACCGCTTCGGTGCGAGCGCGTCGAAGACGAGCGCGCAGGTGTCAAGAAGGAGCATCGGCGCTCCAGTCCTCGGCGATAGGCGAGGTCACATCGCCGACCACGGTCTTGGCCCGCAAAACCGCCAGAGCCTCGCGCGCTTCCGTCGCCGAGTCGTCGCACCCGACGACCCGGGCGATGATCCGTCCACGCCTGGTGATGCGCACCTCCTCGCCGTGCGCGACTCGGGCGAGATACCGTTGCAGATGCTTGCGCAGGTCGGAGACGGTGGTTTCGATCATGATCCCTCCTTTGTACAATTTAAATGTACAACACAGGGCCTACGAAGGCAAGGCGCACACGACGGGAGAGATGACCCCGCCACGGAGATAGGCTACCCTTCCGCTCATGCCTGACCCGGCGGGAAACCCGACCAGACCCGCGACGATCCGGCGCGCGACGCTGGCCGTCACGGGCATGCACTGCGCCAACTGCTCGGCTGCGGTGGAGCGCGGCCTGCGCATGCTTCCGGGCGTGATCGAGGCTTCGGTGTCGTACGCCACGGAGCGCGCGGTCGTGACCTACGATCCGGCGGCCGTCGACGAGCGGGCGCTCATCGACAAGGTGCGCTCCATCGGCTACGGCGTGGTGGAACCGAAGACCGCGCGGCCCTGGGAGGAGGAGCGCGCGGCGCGCGAGCAGGGAATCCGGCGCGAGATCCACAAGCTCGCCGTGGGCGTCTCGTTCGCGGCGCCCCTCTTCGCCTTCAGCATGGCGCGGGATCTGGGGCTTCTCGGCGCGGCGGCGCACGGGCCGTGGACCTTGTGGCTCATGTTCGCCCTCGCCCTGCCCGTGCAGGCGTATGTGGGCGGCGACTACGCCGTGGGGGCGGTCAAGGCGCTGCGCAACCGGGTCGCGAACATGGACGTGCTCGTGGCGCTCGGCTCGTTCGCGGCGTTCGCCTTCAGCGTGGCCGTCACGATCGCCCTCGCGCTCGGGAGCGGATCGCTCGGCCACCACGTGTACTTCGAGACCGCGGCGGCGATCGTGACGCTGGTCAAGCTCGGCAAGCTGCTCGAGGCGCGCGCCAAGGGCAAGGCCGGGGCGGCTCTCGAGAGGCTCGCGGATCTCGCGCCGCGCACGGCTCGCGTGCTCGAGGGCGGCCGGGAGATCGAGGTGCCGGCCGGGGCCCTTGCCGCGGGGGACGTGCTCCTCGTGCGGCCGGGGGAGCCCCTTCCCGCGGACGGCGTGGTGCGCGAAGGCCGCTCGCTCGTAGACGAGAGCATGCTCACGGGCGAGAGCATGCCCGTGGACAAGGGACCGGGCGACGCGGTGGTCGGCGGCACGGTGAACGGCCCGGCCCTCCTCAAGGTGGAGGTCGCGCAGGCAGGAGAGGGCACCGTGCTCGCCCAGATCGTGCGGCTCGTCCGCGACGCGGAGCAGGGCAAGGCGCGCGTCCAGCGGCTCGCCGACAAGGTGGCGTCCGTGTTCGTGCCGCTCGTGGCCGGCGCGGCGCTCGCGGCCTTCCTCGTGTGGTGGCTCGCGGTTGGGGCCGGGCTCCCCGCGGCGATCGTCCGGGCCGTGGCCGTGCTCGTGGTGGCCTGCCCGTGCGCGCTCGGTCTCGCCACGCCCACGGCCGTCATGGCCGCCATGGGCCGGGCAGCCGAAAGCGGCATCCTCATCCGCCGGGCCGACGCGCTCGAGCGCGCGGGCTCGATCCGCACGGTGGTGCTCGACAAGACCGGGACCCTGACCGTGGGCCGCCCGCAGCTCACGGACGTGATCCCCTCGCCGGGCGTGGATGCTGCCGAGGTGGTCCGGCTGGCGGCGTCCGCGGAACAGGGCAGCGAGCATCCGCTCGGGAAGGCGTTTGTCACGGAGGCGACGCGTCGGGGCATGGAGATCGGGGAGCCCGAGAGCTTCGAGGCGCGACCCGGGTTCGGCGGGAGGGCGCGGGTGGCGGGCCGCAGCGTGCTCATCGGCAATGCCCGCCTCATGCGGGACGAGGGCGTCGTCGTTTCCCCGCTCGAGGCCGAGGCCGCGCGTCTCGAGGCCCTGGGTCACACGGTCGTGTTCGTGGCTGCGGACGGCGCTCTCGCGGGTCTCGCGGCCTTCGCGGACACGCTCAAACCGGGCTCGCGCGAGGCGGTGGCCGGGCTTAAGCGCATGGGGCTCGGCGTCGTGCTGCTGACGGGTGACAACCGCACCGTGGCCGAGACAATGGCGCGCGAGGCGGGCATCGGGCGCGTGCGGAGCGAGGTGCGGCCGGCCGACAAGGCGGTCGAGGTGCGGCGGCTCAAGGAATCGGGCGATGGGCCCGTGGCCATGGTGGGCGACGGCATCAACGACGCGCCGGCTTTGGCCGAGGCCGACCTCGGCATCGCGCTCGGCACCGGAGCCGGAATCGCCATGGAGACCGCGGACGCCACGCTCATGCGCGGGGACCTGCGCGCGCTTTTGGAGGTCGTGGCCCTGTCCCGGGCCGCCGTGCGCGTGATGCGGCAGAACATGTTCTGGGCCTTCTTCTACAACGTCGCGCTCATCCCGGTCGCGGCGGGCGTGCTTTATCCGCTCGTGTTCCTTCCGGGGTGGCTGCGCGCCCTGCACCCGGCCGCGGCCGCTCTCGCCATGGCGTTCTCGAGCGTGACAGTGGTCGCAAACAGCCTGCGCCTGCGACGCATCAAGCTCGCCGCATGAGCTTCCCGTCCACGCGTTACCTCGCCAACACCGCAATCGTGGAGCAGGCAGGACCGGGGAACTGCCCCTGGCCTTTCCGTGACACCTCCTACGCAGTGAGCTACAAATAGGAAGACGGAGGGATGATGTCCCAGGCAGCACAGCAGTGGGTGGAACTGGCTCGCTACGACATGGACACGGCCCGGGCGATGCTCGATTCGGGCCGCTTCCTTTACGTGCTGTTCTGCTGCCAGCAGGCCGTGGAAAAGATGTTCAAGGGGCTCATCGTGCGGCGCACGGGCGAATTCCCCCCGCGCATACACGGCCTCGTGCGACTGGCCGAGACGGCCGCGATCGAGTTGGAGGAAGAGCGCCTGGATTTCCTCAGGAAGCTCTCGTCCTACTACATCCAGACACGCTACCCGGAGGAGATCGCCGCACTCGCCGGGAGCGTTTCCGCGACACAGGCGCGCGAGACGCTGCGCCGGACCGAGGAGTTGATACGATGGGTCGAGTCGATACCGTGACCGCCGCCCGGGCGCGGCGGGCGATTGATGTCCTCTCCGGCGAGGCCGTGGTGCGCGCGGCGTACGTCTTCGGGTCGCAGGCGGAAGGGACGGCGGACGAGTGGAGCGACATCGATCTGGCCGCGTTCGTCGAGGGCGTCGAGTTGTGGGACATCGAGCGCCGCGCCCTCGCCGCGGTGCGGATGCAGAAGATCGCGGGCGACGACATGGAGCTGCATCTTTTCCCGGCCGCGAGCCTGTCGAACCCGGAGCCGGCGAGCTTTGTCGCATACATTCTTCGATGCGGCGCGCGGGTCGAGCTTTCCTCGTAGCTCCACGGGGGCACGGAGGTAGGGTTGCTGGCCTCGGCCACTTCGATGACGCCGCATTTGATTGTCACGCCCAGCACCCGGGCCGCGATGTCCAGGTCGGCCTCGCACGCACAGGAAGCAGGACGCACGGTCCTCTCGGGCGCTGCGATCGGCGCGCACGAAAGATACTGTACGTTATCGGACGTGCGGTTCCGCCCCGCGCCGCGGTTCATCTCGTGATGCCGCGCTTCGCCAAGGTCGATTCGTGGAGGCCGTGGCATGGGGAGAGAGCGCCCTGGAATAGTCCGTCATTCCAGTCCTGACCCTATCCTTCCTTTAAGAGGGAAATGCATAAGGGAAGGAAAACTGATTTTTCCCATCCGTTTTATACAGATTCTTAATCGGCGAGTAGGTCTTCACGCGAACCTCCTGCGCGCCTGGCCAGAACTCAACCAATCGAAAGTATCCGTCCGCCGAAGTCGGATGTCTGGCCACCATCTGATAAACCGGGAGGCCATCGTCATCGTTCGAAATCAGAAAACCCGGTCCGCACAATTCATGGCCGGAAAAGACAAAGCGAACATTCCCGTTCTCCCTGACCAGCTTCTGCCAGATTTCCTCGCCGTCATTGATGCCGGCGTCCTCATCGATGATGCCGGCGTCATTCAAAAAATAGCTGTGCGGATTGTAGCTCTGGTCGGGACGAGTGAGGTGGTCATACCGCGTAGAGTCGCAGTAGAGATACGCATGAGTAATGATGATCGCGGAAGTCGTTGAGTAGCTCTTCAAGACGCCATCCGCCCAATCAAGCACCTCGTCCGTCGGCGCCCACTGGAGACTGACCACGAGCCAGTCCATGCCTGATACCGAAAACAGATAGTAAGTGTTCTCGATATGATTCTCCATATAACGGCCCGAGGGAGGAGGAATTGTCGTTGGAAAATAATCGTTAATCAGCGTGACGTCTTCAAGCCACTGGTTCGTGGTGTAGTCATGATTGCCGGTCGCGAGTATATAAGGAACGTGATTGTCAAGTATATGCATCGCGTCTGACGCGGCCTGCCACTGTACTGTGCGGTTTACAGTCACGAAGTCCCCCACGGTGAGGACAAAGGCGATGTGAAGCGTCTCTGCCTGGTCGACAATCCAACTTGTTTGGTCGTTGAAGATCGAGGGATATGATTTGGAGTAGAATTGCATGTCCGGGAGAACAATGATGGTCCAGAAATTGGAGTCTCCGCCGTCACTGCCAGCATCCGCGGCGGCATCGTTTCCCGCGTCCCCAACATTGGAGTCCGAATTCGTGTCGGTGCCGGTATCACTGCCAGTGTCTGAGTCGCCGTCGCCATCCGTGTCCGAGTCACCGTCAGTGTCACCATCGGTGTCCGTGTCGCCATCGGCGTCCGAGTCAGTGTCGGCATCGGAGCCAGAATTTGTGTCGGAGTCACCGTCACCATCGGCGTCCGATCCGGTGTCGGTGCCAGTGTCCGTGCCGCCGTCATTGCCGTTGTCCTTGTCACCGCCGCATGCAGACAACGACATCATGGCCGCCATGGCCATGAGCACGAGAACGCCATGAAGGCCGGAGTTCGGCCCGAGAGGGGTTTGCATCGCATTTCTCATTTCCCCCTCCCTTCGCTGGGTTTTTCCTCAGAAGAGCCTGTTTTATTGTTCTCCTCTGTCGCGCCCGGCACGGCCGCGGCGCTCACGAGCGCCAGCGAACTACCTCGGGAATAGGGGTTCTCGGGACGAGCACAGCTTCTTGTTGATGACATCTTCTCCTCCGTGTGTGCCCTAATGAAAAGGGCGAGTGAGTCGACCTCTCGCGAGAAACCCACCCGCCCAATCCGCACACACGAAGGGAACCACCCCTCCGCTGCCACGGTAGCGGAATGCGAGAGGTCTTTGTCTTGAGCGTCCCTTCGGTTCTCTCCGTCGCGGTTGGTAAGTCCGCCAAGCCCCTCGAGGGGCAGGAGAGAGCTTCTGGTTGGCTCACTTCAGAGTATGCCGGGGAGTGAGGAGGTTTTCAACAACATGCGTGACCGTTCGTTGATTGCTGTCAAAAACGCCCATTACATGGTTGATTATGACATGCGCATGAGTGATCTCCCGTGAGCTTCGTCCTCACACCGCCCGGACCGAGGCCGAGGTCGATCTTCCCGTCCACGCGCTACCTGGGCAGCAAGCGCAAGCTGCTCGGCCTGCTCGAGGGCGTGCTCGGGCGCCTTGCGTTCGACACGGCGCTCGACGCGTTCTCGGGCACGGGCGCGGTCGCGTACCTCATGAAGTCCATGGGCAAGGCGGTCACGGCGAACGACGCGCTCGCGGCCAATGCGGTCGCGGCACGGGCGCTCGTCGCGAACCAATCGGAGGCGCTCGGCTCAAAGGCGCAGGATCTCGTCTCGGGCCTTCCGCGCGGAAACGAGGCTCCCGGGTTCGTGGAGACCGAGTTCGACGGGATCTTCTTCGAGCGCGACGAGAACCGCTTCCTCGACCAGATCCTCCCCCGCGTCCACGCGCTTGGAGGCGCGCAAAGGGATCTCGCGCTCCTCGCCCTGTGCGGCGCGTGCCTCGCCAAGCGGCCCTACAACCTGTTCCACAGGGCCAACCTCGCCATGCGGCGCCGCGACGTGCCGCGCTCGTTTGGAAACAAGACCACCTGGGACACGCCCTTTGCCGAGCTGTTCGCGCGCTACGCCGCGGAGAACGACGCGGCGGTCTTCGACTCCGGGAGAGCGTGCCAGGCCCTGCGCGGCGACGTCCTGGCGCTCGATCCTTCAGGTTACGACCTCGTGTACCTCGACCCGCCCTATGTCTCGGCGCGCGGCGCTGGAGTAGATTATTTAGATTATTATCATTTTCTGGAAGGCCTGTGCGAACCCGAGGGGTGGGGCGGCCGCATCCTGCGCAGGTACAAGCACAAGCCGCTCGAGGGGCGCGGGGCGAGCCCCTGGTGCGATCCGTGCCGCATCGTGGCCGAGTTCGCGCGCGCCGTGGCGCACTTTTCGCGCTCCACGCTGGTCGTGTCCTACCGTTCGGACGGCATCCCGTCCTTGGACGCCATCGCCGGGTTCCTGAAGGCCGCGGGCAAGCGCGTGGAAGTGGTGGATGCGGGCTCGTACACCTATGCGCTCAGCCGCAACCGCGCCTCGCGCGAGGTGGTGCTGGTCGGAACCTAAAACCTCTTCAAAACCTCTTCCCCCCCAAACGGATCGTGCGGGAATTGCTCGGAAATGGGACGATGGCGCGAAACTTGATCTTGTAATGCTTTAAACTACAATTATGTACATGAGCATACATTTAACCACCACAACAGTGGTTGCGGGCCTCCTGGCGTCGTGGAGCCTGCGCGCGGATCCGTCCCCTTCGCCGTCGAGCGTGCCGCCCGTGGAGACGGCCTATGTCTCGGCCCTGCCGGGCGTGGCCCCTCCCGCGGAGCCGCCGGGCGCGGAGCTGACCGATCGGGGACGCATGGTGCGCGGCGTGTACGTGCCCGTGCCCAAGGCGCGCGCCGCCAAGCCTGCCGCGTTCGTGGCCTGGCTGCGCGGGATGGGCGCCACCGCGGTCGTACTCGACGTGAAGGACGACCACGGTCGCGTGACGTTCACCGACGATCTGCCCATGGCCAAGGGCGCGCCGCACAAGAACGTGCCGAACCTGCCCGCGCTCGTGGCCGCGCTCAAGCAGGCGGGCATCTACGTCATCGGGCGGCTCGTGTGCTTCAAGGACGATCAGCTGCCGCAGGCTTATCCCGGGACCGCCGTGCGCGACGCGCGCACCGGAAAGCCGTGGCGCGACCATGCGGGCTTCGCCTGGGTCGACCCGCACTCGATGATCGCGCACGAGCACATCGCGCAGGTGGCTCGCGCCGCGGAGGCGCTCGGCGTGGACGAGATCCAGCTCGACTACATGCGCTTCCCGGTGGAGCGAGGCTCCTGGAGCACCCGCTTCCCGAACCGCGTCGGCGCCCCGGAGCGCTACGAGCTCATCGCCGCGCTGCTCGAGCGGGTGGATCGCGCCATCCACATCCCGCTCTCGGCCGACGTGTTCGGGCTGACCGCGTACCGGCCTGGCGACGAGGACGGGCTCGGCCAGTCGCTCGAGCACATGGCGCCGTACCTGGACGCCATCTCGCCCATGCTGTACGTGGCCAACTTCCCGCCGCTCCTGTGGCAGAACCAGACCCCTGGCCGCAACTACTCCCGCATCCACGCCGGCGTGGAGCAGATCCGCAGGCGCCTCGGCGACCGCGTGGCGGTGCGACCTCTCCTTCAGGGGTTTTCCTGGCGCGCGGACAAGTACGGTCCGTCCTTCATCCGCAACCAGATCGACGCTTCGATGACCGCAGGCTCGTCCGGCTTCCTGTTCTGGAACCAGGGCGGAGACTACGGCCAGGTGAGCACCGTGTGGAAGCGCCTCGAACCGTGGCCCGCGCCTGCCGGATCCGCGCCCGAGCCGCTCGCCCTGAGCGAGAAGCGCGCCGACCCGCAGTGAACCCCGCGGAATCATCGTGCCGGGGACGGGAATCGAACCCGTATGAACTTTCGTTCCAGGGATTTTAAGTCCCTTGCGTCTGCCAGTTCCGCCACCCCGGCTCTTTGGGCTCGCGCCGCTCAGGTGATAGCGCGCGTCGAGCTTCCCTGTCCACCCCGGCCCGCGGCCCCCGGGAACGCGAGGAAGCGCGTCAGGACGAAATTGAACAGGGTCACGATGACGATGCCGACCAGGTTGGCGATCAGATATCCGCGGCCCGCGGCGAAGAACGGCACGCACAGGAGGGCAAACATGATCCCGGCCCTCAGCCCCGCGCCGACGGCGCAAATGGCGACGAATGCTGCGTAGCCGCCGAGCATGCCTTTGCGGGGCCTCGACCTGTAGGTCCATGCGCGGTTGAACGCATAGTTGAACGAGACCGCAACCGCGAAGGCAGGGAACACGCCGATAGCCGGCAAGAGCCCGAAAGCCTCGACGACAGTGAAGAGCACTGCGGAATCCACGAGCACGCCGAGGCCGCCCACGACACAGAACCGGAACAGGTCGAAGAGAAACGGATGTGCCCCGAAAAGAGGAAAGATCCGGATCAGTTTTTCGTCGATGGTCTCGGCGAGCTTCATGGGGGTGGCGGGCTAGAAATGGAACTGGAGGCCGAGCTGGAAATCGAAGTTGTAGGCGACCGTGGGCCACAGGGTGTCGAACATGATCTCCGCGCCGAGGTCGATGTTGCGGTGCAGGCCGTACAACGCGCCGAGCCCGAGCCCCGCGCCCTGCTTGCCGGACGGGTGCTGCCGCGTCTCCTTGGTGTCGGCCCCGACGAGGTTCTTTCCGCGGATGTCCACCGCGTGGTACATGGCGCCCCAGATGTTGAACTCGGCCCGCGCGTACATCCTGAAGCCCGGGTCCGTCGAGAGCGCGCCTTCGTCGTCCACGACCTGCCCGGATCCGAGGAGCTCGGTGTTCCGCAGGAAGAAGAAGGTCAGCGTGGGGCCCC
>JAQTNF010000013.1 GCA_028713995.1 Deltaproteobacteria bacterium
ACCCAGGAATTCTGATACCTGCCGCCCGCTTTGAAGCACACCGCCACGCGGCCCGAGGCGCGGCCCGCGTCCTGGAAGAGCTCGCCCTTGGGATCGTACTCGCGCACGTCCCACTTGGTGATCTCGCGGACCCACGCGAGCTCCGTGTTCCAGGCGACGGTCATCTGCGGATCGGCCGGGTTGGGCGTCACCTGGAAGACGCCGCCGCCGGCAGCCATGGGGCGGTTGTAGGTCTTGCCCGTGGCCGGAGGCTCCGCGAGATCGATGCTCGCAAATTGGCCGTTGATGGTGGCCGCGGTCGGGCTCTCGAGAGCCGTGTCGCCAAGCACGAGGCGCCACGTTGCCGCGCCGGGCTCGAACACGACCGCCGCGACCGGGAAGGGATTCCCGTTCAACATGCCGCCCGCCGGGGCCGCCGGGATCTTGTCGAGCGCCGGCGTGGCGGTCCACTCGAACGCGGGCGGCTGCGGCAGGAGGGCCACGGCCGCGGGCGCCACAGGAGGCACCGCTAGTACCTGGGGCGGTCCGGCGACCGGAGGCGCAACCCCGGGCGGTGCGACCGGCGGAGGCACGACCGCGGGAGCCGGGGCCTGTTCCTGCTTCTTTCCGAAAGGCAGGGAGTCGCACGCGGCGAGCGCCGCGGCGAGCACGAGGACGACGATCGCGATGGCTCTCATGGGACCTCCGTTTTTATTCGAGCCCGGGCACGGGCGGGCGCTTGAAAGAACGCTCCTGCACCGCCACGGGCGCCTTCTTGAGCACGAGCGCGCCGACCGGGCACGCCTCCACGATCTGAAGCAGCCCATTGTCGTCGATCTTCGCGAGCGGCCTGCCGAGCGCGGGGCGCACGCGGGATGCGAAGCCGCGAAACGTGAAGCCCAGCGCCGACGTGCCGAAGATCTCCTCGGTCATGCGCACGCACGTGCCGCACTGGATGCACTTATGCGCCTCGTAGACCACCCCCGGGTGAGAGTCGTCGCGCTCGTACTCGCGCTTCTGCCCGGCGAACCTCCTCGGATCGGCCTCGAACAACATGGCGTAGGTGCGCAGGCGGCAGCCCCGTGCGTCGCGACACCCGCACTCGAGGCAACGCTGCGCCTCGGCGCGGATTTGCGCGGCCGTGTACCCGGTCTCCACTTCCTTGAAATGGGCCACGCGCGAACGCGGCTCGAGCTCGGGCATCCTGGCCTTGGCCGCCTTCTCGCGACCCTCGATCACCTTCTTCGAGATGTCGGCGAGCTTGCCCATGGACGCGTTGTAGCGCGCCACCTCGCCCACAACGGGCTTGCCCATGAGGAACTGATCGATGGCGATCGCCGCGCGTCGGCCCGCCGCCACCGCGCGCACCGCGATGTCGGCGCCGATGACGCAGTCGCCGCCGGCGAACACGTTCTCAAGGCTCGTGCGGCCGGTCCGTTCGTCGGCCACGATGCCGCCCCAGCCGGCTATCTCCACGCCCGCCGCGGCCTTGGCGTCCACGCTCTGCCCGATGGCGGCGATGACGTTGTCGACCACGCGCACGTGCTCGCTGCCCTCCTGCGGCACCGGACGCGCGCGCCCCGACGCGTCCGGCTCGCCGAGCGTCATGCGGATGCAGGTCACGGCCAGGGAGCCGCCGGCCTGCTTCTCGATCTTGGTGGGCGCGGCCAGGATCTCGAGCTTCACGCCCTCGACCTCTGCCTCGTGCACCTCCATGGCCCAGGCCGGCATCTCCGCGCGCGTCCGGCGATAGAGGATCGTGACCTCCTTGGCACCGAGCCGCATCGAGGTGCGCGCCGCGTCGATGGCCGTGTTGCCGCCGCCGACCACCATGACCCTGCGGCCGATGGGGGTCTTCTCGTCGCGCGACGCCGCGGCCAGGAATCCGATGCCCGACAGCACGCCCGGCGAGTCCTCGCCCGGCACGCGCATGGCCTGCGCCCTCTGCGCACCGAGCCCCAGGAACACCGCGTCGTGGTCGCGCCGCAGGTCGTCGAGGCTGACGTCCTTGCCGAGGCGTGTGCCAAAGCGGAACTCGGCGCCGAGCCTGGCCGCGACGGCGTACTCACGATCAATGACGTCGCGCGGCAGCCTGTAGGCCGGGATGCCGAAGCGCAGCATGCCGCCCGGCGCCTCGTGGGCGTCGATGATCACGGTCTTGTGGCCGAGGAGCTGCAGGTAGTACGAGGCGGCGAGCCCGGCCGGACCGGCGCCCACGATGGCCACCTTCTTGCCCGAGGTCTTGGCCGGCTTGGGCAGGGACTCGTCGCCCGCGCCCGCGTCCGCCGCGTAGCGCTTGAGGTGGCAGATGGCCACCGGCTCCTCCACGAGCTGCCTGCGGCACGCTTCCTCGCACGGCCTCGGGCACACGCGGCCGAGCGTTGCCGGCAGGGGCATGTTGGTCTTGATGAGCTCGAGCGCCGCGCGGTCCTCGCCGAGCGCCAGGTGCTTGACGAAGCCCGGGATGTCGATGCCCGCCGGGCACGCGCCCATGCACGGCCCCAGGCAGTCGCCCAGGTGGTCGCTCATGAGCAGCTCCACGCACGTGCGGCGCGCCAGCTTCACCCGCTCGCTCTTCGTGCGCACGACCATGCCCGGCGCCACCGCGGTGGAGCATGAGGGCACCAGATTGGCGCGGCCATCGATCTCCACCACGCACACGAAACACGAGGCGAAGGGCTTGAGCTTGCGGTTGTGACAGAACGAGGGAATGAAGACGCCCTGCGCCTGCGCCGCGTCGAGCAGGGTGGTCCCGGGATCTGCCTCGATTGCGATCCCGTCGATTGTGAGCTTTATCTTTTCCACGTTTCGACCCCTTCCCTAGCCGACGACCACGGCGTCGAACTTGCAGAAGTCGCGGCACACGCCGCACCGGATGCAGGCCTTCTGATTGATGACGTGCATCGTCTTCTTCTCGCCCGTGATGCAGCTCACCGGGCAGTTCCTGGCGCAGATGAGGCAGCCGGTGCACGCATCGGTGATGGTGAACGTGCACAGCGACCGGCAGCGGCCGGCGCGGCACTTGTGATCGCGGATATGTTCCTCGTATTCGTGCCTGAAGTAGCGCAGGGTGGTGAGCACCGGGTTGGGCGCGGTCTGACCCAGGCCGCACAGGCTCGTGGTCTTGATCTGCTTCGCGAGATCCTCGAGCAGCGCGATGTCGCTCTCCTCGCCCTTGCCCGCGCAGATGCGGGTGAGGATCTCGAGCATGCGCTTGGTGCCCACCCGGCAGAACGTGCACTTGCCGCAGGATTCGAGCTGGGTGAAGTCGAGGAAGTAGCGCGCGATGTCCACCATGCAGGTGGTGTCGTCCATGACGACCATGCCGCCCGAGCCCATGATGGCCCCGGTGCGCGTCACCTCGTCGTAATCGATCTTGGTGTGGAACAGCTCGGCCGGCACGCAGCCGCCAGAGGGCCCGCCCATCTGCACGGCCTTGACCTTGCGGTTCGTGCCCGTGCCGCCGCCCACCTCGTGGATGATCTCGCCCAAGGTGATGCCCATGGGCACCTCGACCAGGCCGCCGCGCTTGATCTTGCCCGCGAGCGCGAAGACCTTGCTGCCCTTGGACTTTTCGGTCCCCATGGCCGCGAAGGCCTCCCAGCCGTTGCGGATGATCCACGGCACGTTGGCCCACGTCTCCACGTTGTTGATGGTGGTCGGCTTGCCGAAGAGGCCCGACTGGGCCGGGAACGGGGGACGGATGCGCGGCATGCCGCGGCGACCCTCGATGGAGGCCATGAGGGCCGTCTCCTCGCCGCACACGAACGCTCCCGCGCCCTCCTTGATGTGGATGACGAAATCGAAGCCGAGCCCCATGATGTTCCTGCCCAGGAACCCGCGCTCCTCGGCCTGCGCGATGGCCTTGTAAAGGCGCGCGATCGCCATGGGGTACTCGGCGCGGCAGTAGATGTAGGCCTCGTCCGCGCCGGTGGCGAAGCCGCCGATGGCCATGCCCTCGAGCACCGCATGCGGATCGCTCTCGAGCGTGGTGCGGTCCATGAACGCGCCCGGGTCGCCCTCGTCCGCGTTGCAGATCATGTACTTCTTGGGCCCCTTCTCGGCCCGCGCGAACTTCCACTTCATGCCCGTGGGGAACCCGGCGCCGCCGCGGCCGCGCAGGCCCGACTTGACGAGCGCGTCGATGACCTTGTCCGGGTTCTTCTCCTCGAGCACGCTGCGCAGGGCCTTGTACCCGTCCACGGCCAAGTAGTCCTCGATCTTCTCGGGATCGATGACGCCGCAGTTGGCGAGCACGATGCGGCGCTGCTTGCCCATGAGGTCTTTGGTCTCGCCCTCGTCGTACTTGGCGATCCACTGGGCCCTGGGCACGCCGCCCACGACGTGCTCGTCGATGATCTTGCCCATGCGCTGGGCGGTCACGTCGCAGTAAAGGGAGCGCGTCCCGTCCGCCTCGACGATCTGCACCTGCGGCTCGGCATAGCACATGCCGAGGCAGCCCGTGATGCGCACCTCGACGCCGAGCTTCTTCTCCTCCACGGTCTTGCGGCACAGGTCGTACACCTCCTGCGCGCCGGCCGCGATGTTGCACGTGCTCATACCGACGACGACGGTCCTCTTGTTGTTCGTTTGTGTCTGCACCGCGGTCCTCCTCAGCTTTCGAGGTCGTCGATGACCTTGACCGACTTCTTGCGGTCGAGGCGCCCGTAGGTCGTGCTGTCTATCATGACCACCGGCGCGAGCGAGCAGCAGCCCACGCAGGCCACGGAGGTGAGCGTGTACTTCATGTCGGGTGTGTTCTCCCCGGTCTTGACCCCGAGCCGCTCCTCGATCGCCTCCGTGAGCCCCACCGCCCCTCCCACGTGGCAGGCCGTGCCGTGGCACACCTTGATGATCCGCTCGCCCACGGGAGTGAGCCTGAACTGGGCGAAAAAAGTGGCCACGCCGTAAAGCTGGGCCTCGGTCATCTGCGTGGTCTTCGCGATGTGCTCGATGGCCTCGATGGGCACGTAACGGAATTCGTCCTGAATCATCTGGAGGACGGGAATGGCCATCTCCGGGCCCTCGCCCTTCCTGGCCACAATGGCGTCCACCCGCGCGAGATCGATGGTCATGGGATTCTCCTCATTTTTCCATAGGAACTGTTCCCAAGGAATCCGCGTGATTCATATACAGAAACGAAAGGGGGTGGCAACCCCCCAACGTGGGGACGATTTCGACGGTCGGACGCGGAGGGCGCGCTCGCAGACCCCTATTGCGCGTTCTCGACCGCGGAGGCGGTGAGGATGTTGTCGTCCGGGTCGTAGAACTTGAACATGCGCATGCCCTGGCCTTCGTCCACGTACTCCTCAATGCCGCCCTTCATGCGCACGCCGTGCTCGATCAGATGGACGTGGAAGGCCTCGAGATCATCGACGCGCAGGGTGACGAACTCGTTCTTGGGCGGCTTGGTCCGTTGGCCCCAGCGGTTCAAGGCCAGGTAGGCGGTCTTGATGCCCGGCGCCGCGAGCTCGATCCACCCCGCGTTCTCGTAGACGCGGCTGAACCCGAGGACATCGAGGTAGAACCGCAGGGCCTTCTCCATGTCCGTCACCCACACAAACGCCAGCATCCCCTTGTATGTCGCCTTCATCTTGACCTCCTTGTCATGATCGCAAGCATCCTACCACACGGTCCGCGCCGGTCCACCGTCTGGGGCATCCGGCTGGTCTTACGCGCCGGGCTTCCTCGCCGTGAGGCTCCAGCGCGATTTCGAGAAATCGACACGGCGCTCGTAGCGCAGCCCCGCAGCCTCCATCCACGCGCGGATCTCGGGCTCGGACCAGGTGTCGCCCCGCGAGCGCATGTTGATGGCGAAGAGCGCGCCCATCAGGCTCTCGTCCTTGGCGTCGTCGATGGAGAAGTCCACGACCACCAACCTGCCGCCGGGTGCGAGGGCGTCCGCGGCCTGGCGCACGAGCCGCGCAGCCCTGTCCCGCGGCTCCTGGTGCAGCACGTTCGCGATCTGCACGAGGTCGTAGCCGCTCCCGTACGGCGTCTCGAGGTAGTCGCCCTCGATGAAGGCGATGCGGCCTTCCAGGCCCGTGCCGGCCCAGAGCTCGCGACCGAGCAGCGCGACCTCGGGCGTGTCGAGCACCACGGCGGCAAGATCCGGGCGCGCGCGACAGTACGCGGCAGCGTAGGCGCCCACGCCGCCTCCCACGTCGAGCACACGGCGCACGTCCGTGAGATCGAGCGACGCGATCGCGGCCGGCGCCACCGAGGACGCCATGGCGCGCATGGCCTCGCTGAACCGCCGTACCTCATCCGGGTTCCTGCGCCGCATCTGCCAGTCGCCGCCGCGCAGCCACGCCTCCAGGTTCTCGCCCCAGCGCTCGTACATGGCGTGCGCGTGCTCGACGAACGGAGTGGCGTCGGTCTCGCCCGGAGTGAAACGCCCCGCGAGCTGCGCAACCACGGCGTAGCGACCGCCGCCCTTGGCCTCCACGACTCCGAGCGCCGCGAGCGCGCGCACGATCTTGCCCGAGGCGATCGGATCGAGCCCCAGCTCGCGCGCCGCCTCATCGGCGGTGGCCGGCCCGCGATCCAGGCGCCGAAGAATTCCTGCGCGCACCGCCACGGTCAGCACCCTGTGCCCCGCAAAGCTCCACAGGAGCTCGTTGAACCCGTCGGTGTCCATCCGCGTTTTCCCCATGGCGTCCTCCTCTCATGCACCTCGATGCGACACAACCGAAAAGGCACGGTTTGGTGTTGTAGTTTTACACCGTATTCCCGCGTCGTCCATCTACCCCAGCGGATTATCCCAGGAACCGCGCGCCTCGCGTGGTCGCTTCGCGAGCGTGGCCTTGTCCCACGCGGACATGGCAGCGGTCACGTCGTAAATCCCCCGTCTTCTCTGCCTTATCCCGAAGCCATTTTCTCCGGGCCAGCAACGGCGCGGGATATCCGGATGTGGGGTATGATTTTTCGCTTGACAGATGTGATTGCTGAACATATGATGCGGTTGTTTGAACCGTGGGGAAACTCAAGAGATTTTCTCCCGAAACAACCGGTCGCTTTTGCGACCAGGAGGAATCGACAGATGACGAAAGCAGAACTGATTGACGCGGTGGCGGGATCCAAGTCGGTGCCCGAGGGGCTCTCGAAGAAGGCCGTTCAGGCGGTGATCGACGAGACGTTCGAGGAGATCAAGAAGTCCCTCAAGAAGGAAGACCGCTTCTCCTTCCCGGGCTTCGGCACCTTCGCGAAGAAGAAGAGGGCCGCTCGCAAGGGCCGCAACCCGCAGACCGGCGCCCCGATCCAGATCAAGGCGCAGACCACGGTCGGCTTCAAGCCGGCGCAGTCCCTCAAGGACTTCGTGGGCAAGCGGTAGTCCCCCCCCCGGATCTCCCGTCCGCTCCCTACTTGAACACCGACAGGATTCGCTTCATCACGGTCGTGTCCTCTTCCTTGAGCACGAGCTCGAGCTCGCCCGCGTCGAGCCAGATGCCCTCGCACGACGTGCACTTGTCGATGTTGATGCTGCGGAAGCTGATCTCGACCAGATCGCCGCCGCATTTGGGGCAGTGCATGTGGTGCAGCTCCTTCCGGCGCTCGCGCTCCGCGGCCTCCTCCTTGGCCCTCTGCTGGGCCGCGAGGGCCTTCAGGCGCTCGTACTCTTTCCTTGCGAAATACTCGGATTCCTTGTCGCTGGGTTTCTCCAGGGCCATGTTGTCACCTCGTTTGTCAAATCGGGTTGAAACGGAAATCACACCAGCACGAGGTCATCCGCCGCGGCCGTGGACGACGCCATGATGGAGTTGTTCTGGTCCTCGCGCCTGGCCGCGATGTCGTAGGCGCCCTTGAGCAGCTCCGGGTGCTCGCCGATGGCCGCGTGGAAGTCGTCGCGCGGCAGGAAGAGCAGGGCCGTGTCCTCGACCGCGGTCACCGAGGCGGTGGACGGCTTGCGCATGAGGAGCGAGATCTCGCCGAAGAGCTCGCCCGGGCCGAGGCTCGCCACGACCACGTCCTCGCCGCCGTCCTTCCTCGTCACGCGCACGAGCCCGGAGACCACCAGGAAGAGGCCCGGGCCCTCCCGGCCCTCCTCGATGATCGTGGTGCCGGCCTCGCGATAGTCGGTTCCGAAGCGGGCCACCACCTCGAGGCGGCGCGCGGGCGGGATGGGCGCGAGCACGGGCGAGATGCGCATCAGGTTCTCGAGCATGCGGGCGTGGCAGAAGGCGATGAGCACGTTCCCGATTTCCGGGATCTGCGCGGCGAGCTGCTCCATGTCCTCCTTCGAGGCGACGAGCGATACCGTCCTGTCCACCGCGCGCACCTCGGCCGCTCGCGGCGCGCGCGACACAAGCGCCATCTCGCCGAAGAACGCGCCGGGCCCGAGCTGGGCGAGCTCCACGGAACCGCCGCGAGGCGGGTGCAGGATGACTGCCACAGATCCCTCGATGATGATGTACATCGCGTCGCCGGGGCGCCCCTGTTTGACGATCACCTGGCCCGGCTCGGCCGTCTCGCGCTTGAACACGTGCAGCAGGGGAACGAGGTCGTCCGGACGGAGCGCCGAAAGAAGCGGGACATAGGGCAACTTGGTGTTCTGGCCCGCAAAGGCCATGGCAGCACCCCAGGCCATCACCATGGCCTCGTTGGCCCGCTCCACGGCTTCGTCGATGCCCACGGACGCGTCCCAGGCCGGCACCGGCCGGATCGGAGGCAGGGGTGGCGGCGCGGCGGGCATCTCAACGATCCGCGGCGAGCCCGCGCCGTACATGACCGCAATCTTGTGGATCAGATCCGCCACCTTGCCCCCGAGCTCCGCGAGCTCCTGGACGACCGCCAGCGCGAAGAACGGGCTCTGGCTCTCGGCCAGGGCCATGGCAACGCTGCCCAGGTTCTTGAGCGCGATGTCGGTCTGCCCGAGCCCGAGCAGGGCCGTGGCGCACAGGCGCCAGGCCGTCAGGTCCTCGGAGTTGGCCTCGAGCATGGGCCCGGCCATGCGTAAGGCCTGCTCGTGCTCACCGGCCAGCAGGAGATCCCTGGCCGCCGGATGGGTGCTTTCGGTTGTCGCCATTGTCGCCGCTTTCGACAGCGCCGCGCCAAAGCGCGGCCGTGCGTGATCATAGCTCAGGAGCCGCCGCACCATCAAGTGCCGGTCCTTGAACAAAAATTGATCGATCCGAGAATAAAGTCGGAAACGGATCCGTCGAAGCTTTTGTCTATTGCGGCGCGTGGTGAATCGGAAACTCAGGTATTGAAGTGGCGAGAAAAAATTGCAATAATGCAAGGACTTGATAGAAACCAAGCACGTCTCAACGTGCGAATTTCCGCTTACGGCGGGGAAAAGGAGAACGGGCATCATGAGTAAGAATATTTGGTTGGTGGTCCTTTGCGCTCTGGCTCTGGCTTTCGCGGGCATGGGCTGCAGCGACGATGACGACACGAACGCCGGCGACGCCGGGAACGACGCGAACACCGACACGGGCACCGACACGAGCACCGACACGGACACCGACAGCGATACCGACAGCGATACCGACAGCGATACCGACAGCGACACCGACAGCGACACCGACGGCGACACCGACACCAACATCGGCGATGCAAGCCCGGATGCCGACGCGGACGCTGCACCGGACGCCAGCCCGTTCGTGTCCTGTGATATCGACGGCGGGCCGGCCACGTGCGGCGAGATCCCGGGCGACTGGTACTACGGCTGCTGCCAGGGCAACTCGGCCTTCTGGTGCCAGGACGTCGGCGACGCGGGCTCGGACGGCGGCCTCGTAGACGGCGGCTCCGCGGTCGAGACCATGAACTGCACGGAGCTCGAGGCGACCTGCGGCCACACCGCGGAGTTCGACATGTACTGCGAGCCGACCGTGACCACAGTGGTGGACTGCTCCGCCGACATCCCGACGATTTGCGGCGACCTGGGTGACGAGTTCGCTCAAGTCTACGGCTGCTGCGCCGGCGACGTGGTCTACTTCTGCGACGGTACGATTCAGCAGATCGACTGCGATGCCAGCGGCCTAGCCTGCGGGTTCGACCCGGCCGCCCTGACCCTCGACTGCATCTGATACGCTCCCCCTGACGTTCCCTTCCCGAATCCGAGATTAGCCTCCCAGCCGATCGAGCTCGGCCTGGACCTCGCCCCTGTCGATGGCGCTCTCGGGCGCCACATCGAGGTAGTGCTTGAACGTGGAGATGGCCGATGCGCGCTGGCCGGACAGCGCCTGCGCCGTGCCGAGCCGGTAGAGGGACTCCAGGTACCAGGACGGGCGCGGATCCGCCTTCTCGGCGAGCGACGCCGCCCGAAGCAGGCTCGCGGACGCGGCGTTGGGTCCGGAGGTCGTGAGCTCGGCCATCCCCAGCTTGAAGAACAGGCCGCCGTTGTCCGGCAACTGCTGCACGGCCTTTCGGTAATAAGCCACCGCCGTGCGCAGATCCGAGAGCTGCTCGAAGGCCTCGCCCACGAGCCCGTAAGCCTCGGCCAGCCGGGGATCGAGGGCCAGCGACTGATCGAACAGGGCGATGGCGTCCTTGACCGCGCCGTCCCTCAGCCGCAGCTCGCCGATGCGCATGTAGACCTCGGCCATCTTGGGATCGAGCTCCTTGGCCCGCTCGTACTCGTGCATGGCCTTGGCCGTGTCGCGCACGTCCGCGAACACGGTTCCGAGGCGCAGGTGGTAGTGGGCGTTGCTGTCGTCGAGCGCGGCCGCGGTCTGGAGATAGGCGATGGCCTCGGCCGGCCGGGCGGTGGAGCGCAACACCTCGCCCATATAGAAGTTGGCCTCGGCCGACTTGGGATCCTGGGCCAATGCCTCGTTCAACACGGACTCGGCGCGCGCATCCTTGCCGAGGAAGTGCGCCGCTCCGCCCACGCGGATCTTGAGGTTCAGGTCGGTCGGGTTCGCGGCCAGGGTCTTCTCGTAGACCGCGAGCGCCTCCTCGACCTTGCCCGAAAGCTCCATGAGCAGGCCCTGCTCCGTGGCAAGGCCGTTGTACCTGGGGTTGCGCTTCTCGACCTCCTTGAGGGAGTTCGCCGCGTCCCCGAAGCTGCCCATGCTCCTGTACATCTGGGCCATGCGGAAGTGGGCCCGCACGTTGTCGGGCTCCTTGTCGAGCGCCCGCCCCAGCTCCACGATGGCCGTCGCGAAGTCGCCGCGCGACGCGTAGGCGTCGGCCAGGGTCATGTTGACGAGCGCCGCGCTCGGAACGGTCTTGGCCGCCTCGTCGAGCGTGCGCATGGCCTCCATGTCGCGGCCCGTCTTGAAGTAGACCTCGGAAAGCGCCACGTAGGGATCCAGGTACTCCTTGTCGAGGGCGTTGGCCGCGCCGAACTCCTTCATCGCCTCGTCCATGTTCTTCATGATGACCGCGAGCCGGCCGAGAAGGTAGTGGAGCCGCGCGTTGTTGGGTTGCTTGGGCAAGAGATCCTGCAGGATGCCCCGGCTCTCGGCGAGCATTCCCTGCCTGATGAGCGTGTCGGCCTGGCCGAGGGTCGCCTCCACGTCGGACGGATCCTCGGAGCGCGCCTTGGCGAACGCGGTCGCGGCCGCGGTGAAGTCGTCGTCGAGGAGCGCGAGCTCGCCCCTGCCCACCAGCATGACCACGTCCTTGTCACTCGACTTGCCCGCGAGCTCGAACTCGGAGCCGGCCTTGGCGTACTCGCGTTCCTTGAGGCAGAGGCGCCCGAGCAGGGCATGCGCCCGCGCCTTCTCCTGGGAGCTCGTGAGGCTGGGCACGGCACCCGCCACGGCATCGAGCAGCGCGCGGATGGCCGCCGGATCGCGCTTTCGCGCTTCGAGCATGATGGCGGCGAGGGCGAGCTTGGCGTCCGAGTGGCGGGGGTTCGCCTTGACCATCTCGCCGAGGAGCTCGACGCCCTTGTCCTTCTGCCCTGCACGCAGGAGGGCTCGCACCATGATGTACGAGGCTCGGGCCGACTTCTGTTTGGCCTGAAGCTTCCTGGCCGTGAGGATGGCCGCCGCGTAGTCGCCCGCGATGAGCTGCGCCTCGGCCAGGAGCGCGAGGCCGTTCGGCGTTGCCCCGGCGGGGCCGTTCAGCGTCAGGACGGCTTTGGGCACGCGAAGCCCCCGAATGTCGCTCGACGCGATGGCCAGGGGCGCATACTGCGATTCCGATTTCTCGATGTTGATCGCGCCGAGCAGGCGCGTCACGGCCGCGTCGTGCGCCTTGTCGTCGCCGAAACGGATCTGGTGCCAGTTGTGGAGGAACACGCCGTACAGGCGCAGATCCTCGTTGTCGGGCATCTCGCGCAGCGCCTCCTCTACCCTGGAGACGGCACCGCCCACGTCCTGGAAGGTGTCGTCCGAGAGCCCCTTGTCGACGCTGGCGTTGAGCACGACCATCATCTTGTCGACCCCGGCGCGTGGCAGGAGCTTGGCGAGCGCATAGGCGCCGAAGGGGCCGAGCGGCGTAAAGGCCATCCCCGCGCCCACGAGCCCGACGACAACGATGAGCACGAGCAGGACGATCCGCAGCCTGCGGCTCTGGCGCTCGTATTTGCGACGGCCTTCGAATTCCACGCCGGTGCGCCGCTCGGAGCGGCCCTCGGCCGCGCTTGGAACCCGCTCGTCGATGACCGAGCCCCGCTTGGCGATGTCGCCGTAGTCGTCCTGGATGTCGAGGCCGCTGTCGCGCGGCCCCGCCTCCGCGGAGCGCTCCTCCTCCTTCTTGACGGGGAACGCGTCGAACTCCCCGCCGTCGTCCTGCGGGGGCGCGCCGAGATCGATCTCGCCGAACGTGGTGCTGCCGCTCGTCTTGACCCGGCCCAGGGACTGGGAGGAGCTCGGCATGGCGGGCGGCAGGGAAGGCAGCGTAAAGGTCCCGGTGGTCGGCTTGGCGGGAGCGGCCGGAGGAACCGGAGCAGCCGCTGGAGCCGAAGCGGCCGGAGGAGCCGAAAGCCCGCCGAACGCGGCCCCGAGCGGCGGAAACGACGGCGGTCCGGGCAAGGCCGAAGGCGCCATGGGGGCGCCCAGTCCATGCACGGTGGGGTTCTTGGGTGGCGGCGCGGACAGGTCGAAGCCGCCGAGGGGATCGTCGAACGGGCCCGGCAGGGCGGAAGGAGCCCGGGGCTTGCCGAGAGGAGCGCTCGCAAGGTCGAGCTTGGCCGACAGGGGATCGCCCACCCCGATCTCGCCGAAGGCGACCGTCTTGGATGCGGACGGGGGCGCCGCGGGCGGGACCGGCGGAGCAACGGGCGCGGCCATGGCGCGCGACGGCGTGGGCAGATCCATCTCGCCGAACGGATCGTCGTCCTCCTTGCCGGGCAGATCCATGGCTCCCGCGGGCGTGGGCAGGTCAGTGACCCCGGCGGGCATGGGAAGATCGATGCTCCCGAATGGATCGTCGACCTTGGGCGCGGGCAGATCCACGCCGCTGAACGAGCCGGTGCTCCTCGGGACGGGCAGATCCATGGCGCCGAACATGTCGTCCTGTCTGGTGCCGGACTTGGGCGCGGGCAGATCCGAGAAGTCGGGATCGCCCATAAAGGGATCGACGTAGCTCCCGCCGGACAACACAGGCGGCATGCCCGAGACCTCGCTGTCGTCAGCCCCCCGCGGCGGCGTACCGAGGAGTGACGGGCGCTTGGGAGGAACGGAAGGGCGCGCCGGCATGACCGGCATCCCTCCCGACTTCGGGACGTCCGGGATCGTCCCTTCTCCCGCGTCCGCGCCCGAGCCGTCGCCGCGCTCGGCCGCATCGGCCACTCCGCTCTTCGTCACCGTAAACGATCTGGAGCACTGCGGGCACCGCATCTTGAGGCCCGTTTCCGGGATCCGGTGGTCGTCGACCTTGTACGCGCGGTCGCATCCGGGGCAATTGACCTTCATTTGTGCAAAAGCCTCCTCGTCGAGCAACGGCGGAAAGGACCCTGACCGGCTCACGTGGATGCTACAGAATGGGGACTCCGGCGGCAAGCTCCTGGACCGGCCACTTCTCTTTTGGTATGCGGGGACGGCCTCACGCGAAGGAGGAGCATGCGGCGGCGCGTTGTCGCAACCGGGGTGGGAACCGTGTCCGGCGTGGCCCGCGACGCTCCGGGCTTCGCAGCGGCCCTGCGCGAGGGCAGGCGGGGGTTCTCGCGCATCGCGGATCCGAGGCTCGCGCGCCTTCGCGCCACCCACGCCGCGCTCGTCCACGATTTCTCGCCGGCTCCGTCCGATCCCGAGACCGTGCGCGCCCTGGACCGTCACGTTCACCTGGCGCTCGCCGCGTTGCGCGAGGCCTTGCGCGCAAGCGGCCTTTCCGGCTTCGACCTCGGCCCGCGCGCCGGGGTGGTGCTCGGCACGTGCTCGGGCGGCATGCTCTCCATCGAACGGCACCACGAGGCGCTCGCGCGCGGCGAGGATCCGCTCGACGACGCTCTCCTTTTCTCCAAGCGATACTACGGGGCGGCGCGAGTCCTGGCCTGGGCCGCGGGCGCGGGCGGCCCCGTGCTGACCGTGGTCACGGCATGCGCGGCGGGATCGGGCGCCGTGGCCGAAGCCGCGAACCTGATCCGCGCCGGGCTGGCGGACGTGATGCTCGCGGGCGGCGCCGACGCCTTCGCGCCCTCGACCCTGGCCGGGTTCGACGCGCTCAAGGCCACTTGCGAGGGTGCGTGCGCTCCGTTTTCGCAGAACGTGGGCCTGAACCTGGGCGAAGGTGCGGCTTTCCTGGTGCTCGAGGAGCTCGGGCACGCGTTGGACCGCCGCGCCGAGCCGCTCGCGGAGCTCCTGGGGTTCGGGCTCTCGGGCGACGCGTACCACCCGACCGCGCCCGACCCTTCGACCAAGGGCCAGGTGACGGCCATGCTTGCGGCGCTCGCCGACGCGGGCGTGCCGCGCGAGGCAATCGCGTACGTGAACGCGCACGGCACGGGCACGCGCTCCAACGATCCGATCGAGGTGAAATCAATCGCGCGCTGCCTGGGCCCGCGCGCGGCCGAGGTGCCGGTGAGCTCCACCAAGTCGATGCTCGGCCACTGCCTGGGCGGCGCCGGCGCCCTCGAGGTCGCGGCCACGATACTCGCCGCGCGCGCCGGGTTCGTCCCTCCCACGGCCGGCTTTACGACGCCGCGCGAGGGCTGCAACGTCGATTGCGTGCCGGATTCCGGACGCCCGTGGCGCGGTCGCATCGCGCTCTCGAACAGCTTCGGGTTCGGCGGCAACAACGCCTGCCTGGCCATCGACGTGGCGCCTGAAAACCGGGGCCCGGCCTTCGCGCAGAGAGAGCCCGCGGCCGAGTGCGCGGTCGTGACGGGCGTGGGGCTCGTGAGCCCGCTCGGCCTCGGCGCGTTCGCGCTCGCCGACCCGAATGCGAGGGGCATCGCGCCCGCGACACGTTTCGAGACGCCTTGCGCGCCGTTCCCGGCCGGGCTCGTGCCGCCCCTCGATCCGCGCGAGGTCGACCGCCGCCTCGATCTGCGCGACATGGACCGCTGCTCCACCTACGCCGCGCTCGCCGCGCGCGCGGCCCTCGACTGCGCCGGCGTCAAACCGCGACCTGCGACCATGGCCGAGGTGGGCCTCATCCTGGGACTGGCCACCGGGCCGAGCGAGGGCGAGGAGCGCCACCTTTCGGCCGTGTTCCGCGGCGCGTTCAACCTCGAGAGCCTGGGCGCGTTCCCGTACGTGGTGCCCAACTCGGTGGCGGGAAACGTGACCCGAGCGCTCATGCTGCGCGGGCACAACAACGTCCTCGCGACCGGAGCGGGCGCCGGGCTCGCGGCGCTCGTGGTCGCGACCGTGGCCGTGACACAGGGTCACACGTCTTGCGTGCTGGCCGGCGCCTCGGACGAGCTCTCGGCGCGCACTGTGTCCGACGGGCACAAGGTCGGGCTGTTCGGCCCCGGCTCGAGCGTCATCCCCGGCGAGGGCGCGGCAATGCTGCTCGTGGAGCGCGCCTCCTTTGCCGCGGCACGGGGCGCGAGCGGACGGGCCGAGATCCTGGGATTCGGCCTGGCCGCGGATCCTCGCGATCCACGGCGCGCCACGGACGGCTCGCCTCTCGCGCGCTGCCTCGCGGACGCCCTCGATCGCGCAGAAGTTCGCGCGGACGAAGTGCGGGCCGTGGCCACGAATCTCAGCGGATCGCCCATCGACCGGTTCGAGCGAGAAGCGCTCGCGTCCGTGCTCGGACCGCGCGACGTGGAGATCGTCTCGCTCGCGGATCGCCTGGGCACGGCAGAGGCCGCGCTCCCGCTTTTCAGCCTGGCGTTCCTCTTCGAGACGCTCGAGCCGGGCTGCACGGTCGCGGCCACCGCGCTCTCGCCAGAGGGGCTCGCCGCGGCGGTCGTCCTGCGCCTCGCGTGAGCCGCAAAGCGTCGCCCGCTCCGGGCCTGGCCTCGCCCTCGGTCGTCTCGCCGTCCGGACCGGCGTCCGCATCGAGCTCGACGGCCGGGAGCGGACCCGCGGCCTTGGGCTTCTCGGCGGTGGCCGGCAGCTCGGGGGGCGCCTCGCCAAAGAGGAGCCGGTAGCGCACGAGGTTCTGCCACACGCGGCGCACGTACGAACGGGTCTGGTCGAAGCCCGCCTTCTCCACGAACAGGTCGAGGGGCAGCCCGCTGGAGCGATCGAGCCAGCGCCCGACGGCCGCTGCTCCGCCGTTGTAAGCCATGATCGCGAGCGGCAGCGAGCCGAAGCGCCGGAGAAGATCGCGCAGCTCGAAGCCCGCGGCGCGGATGGAGTCGTCCGGGCCGGGCACGCCGCCTTCCGAGATCTGCCGCACGCCGGCCAGCTTGGCGTTGCGCGCGTACACGAACGGCATCATCTGCATGAGGCCCACGGCTCCCACGGGCGACACGGCGCGCGGATCGAACATGCTCTCCTTGCGCGCGATGGCGTAGACGAGGAAGCGCGGCAGCCCGTGGCGTTCCTCGGTCCGCCTCACCACGTCGGCGTAAGGCGCGGGGTACGCCGCTCGGGCGCGCCACAGATCGCGGGGCGCGGGAGGCCAGCCGAGATTCGCGCTCGCCCGTGCGATGGCGTGCTGCGGCGCATCGAGTCGCACGTACGCGGCGATCCACGACACCACGCCCGCCTTGGCCGAACCCTCCTGCTCCTCCGCATGCAGCACTTCCGCGGCTTCGCGCCAAAGCCCGGCCCGGGCCAGGAACCCGGCCAGCGGTGACAACTCCTCGAGCGGCAGGACCTTGGGGGTCTCTCCGGCGCCGGTCACGGGATCGAGGCGGCACGGGCCCGGGGCCTCGCCGAGCGCCATGAGCCTCGCCCGGGCGTGGAGCGCGTACCACGACGTGGGATCGCCGCGGCACAGGTCGCGCAGGAGATCGAACCCTCCCCTGCCCTTGGCCTCGACCCGGGCCACGGCCGTCCAGTAGCGGTTGCGCGCGAGCGCCTCGGCCGGAGCGTCCTGCGACGCGGCCTCGAAGTGGAGCGCGGCGCGCTCGGGCTTGAAAGTGCGCAGCGCGCTCAAGCCCGCCAGGAAATGGGCGTCGCGAACGTCGCCGGCCGGGAGCGCGGGCGAAGCGACGCTCTTCCCGGGCTTCCCCCTGCCCACGAGCGCCTCGAACGAAAGGAGCGCTTCCCTCTCTTTCCCCATGAAGAACTCGAGGCGCGCCGCGAGGAACCGCGCCTGCGCCGCGCGCTCCTTGCTCCTTGCCTTGCGCGCGAACGACCGGTATGCGGCGACGGCCTCGTCGTCACGGTCGAGCCGCGACAGCGCCCGTGCGGCCAGGAACGCCGCATCCTCCACGTGCGGACCTCGCCCGGCAGCAATCCTGCCGAGAGCCAAAACGGCCTCCGCGTAATGCCGTCTCCGATCGTAGAGCACGTTGGCCTCGATCCAGCGCGCCTCGGCCTCGTCCGCCTTGGAGGCCTTGCTCAACACCGGAGCGAGGGTCGCGAGCGCCGCGTCGAACGCGCGGTGTGCGGCGAGCGTTTTCGCCCGCGCCAGGCGCTGGGCCGCGTTCCATGTCGTCGCGAGCCCGGCCGCCGCGAGCGCGGTCTCGGCCTCGCGCATGATTTTGCCGGATGCTGCGTCAAGGGCGAGCGGATCGAGCAGCGCCCTCGCCTGCGCGGTCTTTCCGAGAGCGAGCAGCACCCGCCCCTCGGCCAGCGCGAGGCGATCGCGCACCGACCTGGCGCCCGCCTTGGCCGACGCGGCATGATACGCGGCCGCGGCCGACGCGAGATCGCCCGCCTTTTCGAGCCACGCGGCCCGCTCCTCGGCCAGCGCCACGCGACCCGCGAGGGGTTCGACCTCGGCGGCCGCCTCCTTGAAAGAGCCGGCCCCGGCCAGGACCCGCGCGAGCCCCATGAGCCGAAGCGGCTCGATCTCCGGCGGCCCTCCGACGAGCGCGCGGTAGAGACGCGCGGCCTCGACGTGATCCCCGAGCGCCGCGGCCACACGCGCCCCGAGGAAGACCGACTCAGGACCTTGCGCGCCCGAAGCCGAAAGGAGCGTCCTTGCACGCGCCGCGTCTCCGGACTCGAGGGCGCGACCCGCGTCCTCGAGCGCGACCTGCGCGCGGGAAGCAGCTCCGGCATCCTGCCTCGAGGGAACCGCCCGTGTCTTGCCGGCGCCGCCTGCCGTGTCTTGCTGCCCGGATCGCGCAGGCGCGCCGTTGCCGGCACATGCCGTGAGCGCGAACGCGAGCGCGGGCAGGAACGCGACTTTCGGGTCCATGCCGCGCACCATAGCACGTTCCATTCATGCCACTCGCGCAAGATCGGCGTGCAAGAATGCAATGAAACCGGTGAAAAGAATGGAAACGTTCTGCGACGGCTTGACGTAATTCCCTTTGGTTACAAGAGGTTGTAAAAAATGCCAAAATTGGCACACGGTGTGCATCGAACAGGCGATTGCGACACCAGGATCGTTCTTTCCCCCCTGCGATCCGTTTGTCGCGAGTTCCTTTCTTCCCTTCTCCTTTCGGTCCCGGGATCCTCATTCCGGGACCGGTCTATCCTCCCAATAGCCTCGGCGTATCGGCTCGATAAGACCCAGGGCTGATCCTCGCGCTCCGCCCTCTTGTGCTTCCCCCGCCGTTTCGTATGATTCGGAACAAAGGACGTGAAACCATGACTGCGAATCGCGACGGAAGACAGCCCCCGGTGCTCGGCGCCGTGTTCGTCGATCTCGAAAACCTCCACATCTCGATCCGCCAGGAGTTCGGCGAGGCCATGGATCGGACGATCCGCATCCTCCAGGCGTTGCGCAAGCACCTGGAGGAAGACCTCGGGATCTCGGTGGTGGTGGGCCGGGCCTACGCGCCGCTCGACTACTCCACGTCGCGCGACCTCATCAACGACCTGTCGCTGCTCGGCATCACGCCGGTCCACGTGCTCGCGAGCCCGACGAAGAACAGCGCGGACCTCATGCTGGCCATCGACTGCATGGAGTTCCTGTTCCGGCGCTCGGACATCGAGGTGTTCGTGATCGTGGGCGGCGACCGCGACTACATCCCGGTCGTGGATCGCATACGGCAGAACGCGCGCAGCGTGCTCGTCGTCGGTCCCAGGTACGCCACGTCCGGCGACCTCGTCACGATCGTGGGACAGAAAAACTACATCGACGCGGTTTCGCTGTTGCCGCCGAGCCTGCGCGTGCCCGCGGCGTGGGAGACCCCTCCGGTCAGGCAGGCCTTGGTGGAGCCGCCCAAGGTCGAAGCGCCCGAGACGCCTCTTGCGCCAATGCCCGAGTCGGAACCCGAACCGGAACCGGAGTCGGAGCCGGAGCCGGAGCCACGTCCCGCGCTCGAGACCATGGCCGACGTGGAGCTGATCGTGGCCGACCCCGTCGAGCTCGAGGACCTGAAGGCGTGCCTCGCGGTCATCGTCCGGATCCAGTCGAGGCTCGGCGTGGCCGAGGTCTGGCTCGGGCCGCTCTACAGGCACTTGAACGAGGCCTTGCCGGCGAAGAACAACCTCCAGCGCAAGGATCTCATCAGCCGGCTGGCCAACCTCGGGGCCATCGAGATCGCGTCGCGCCCGCGCATGGACGAGGGCCGCGTGTCCGGGACCTACTCGGTCGTGACCGTGAACTGGAAGCACCCGCTCGTGCTGGAAGCCAATCCGGACTGAGAGACAAAGAGGGGGGTTGACCCCATTCCCGAGGTGCATGCAGGGATGCATGCAGATTGCATCCAGATGCGGCACGCACTATCATCGAGACGGAAAGACGGAGGTCAGCCATGACAGCGCTGCAAATCAGGGAGCTCGACGAAGGCGTTTACCGCGTGCTGGCCGAACAGGCGCGGCGCGAGCGACGGAGCCTGGCCCGGCAGGCTGCGACAATCCTCGAGCGGGCGCTCCTCGGGCCCGACGACAACCGGGCGCGCCGCCGGGCGCTGGTCGAACGACTGGCCGGGGACGATCGCGAGCCGTGGCCGGCACGCTTGCCGCCGCCAGCCGAGCTTCTGCGCGAGGATCGCCGGCGATGAACGTGGTTCTCGACGCCAGCGCGGCGGCCGAAATCGTCCTCGGGCGTGACGCGGACGGGCGGTTCTCGCGGCCGATCGCCGAAGCCGACGTGGTCCTCGCGCCCGATCTTTACACCTGCGAAGTGGCGAACCTCTTCTGGAAGTACCACGCGCTCGCGGGCGTGGAACGCGACCGCTGCGCGACGGCATTGAGGGACGCCATGGAGCTGCCCGACGTGCTCGTCCCTTCGAGCGAGCTTCACGAGGAGGTCTTCGACGCCGCATGCCGGACGCGGCATCCGGCCTATGATATCTTCTCCCTCATCCTCGCCAGGCGCCACGCCGCGATCCTGCTCACGGCGGATCGCAAGCTCTCGGCGCTCTGCCGCAAGCTCGGCGTGCGCCAGAGTTAGGACGAAGAGTCCCGGTCCGCGTGCGTGGCACGCGCGTTGGGGGACGGGGGTATTATGAACTTTCCCCGTCTTCCTCGTCGAAATCATCAGGAATCCCGCCGAGCGGCACGATGAAGTCGTAGTTGCCGTTCCCGACGGCGGCATCGAGCTTCCTCGTCACCGCGGCGCTGTCGTCGTGCGGGCCGGCGACATAGAGCGGCTTCTCGTCGTTCGCGTGCGGCGTGTCGACGAGAGCCTCGGGGCGCGGGCCGAAGATCGCGGCCGGGAAGTCCGGGTGCGGCTCGAACCCGAGCTTGCGGGCGTACGCGAGGGCGTGGTGGACGACGGAGAGCGCCACGAGCGGCTCCACCTCTTCCATGCCGTCGTGGGGGAGCCCGACCCGCTCGACCGCGTCTCGAAGGCCGTCCCTGCCGAGCGGCGGAAGGTCGTACGCGTCCTTGACGCCCAGGCACGTGCGATCCACCAGGGCGAGGCCGACCAGGAACCTGCCGTCCGGCAGGCGGCGCGTGACGATCACCGACACCAGCTCCACATCGGCGTCCTCGTCGTTCCACCCCGCGCTCAGGTAGGCGGGGCCGAACGGAAGCGCCGACACGTCGGCTTGCCCGGACGCCATCTTCTTGGCCTTGCTCCTCGCCATCTTGCGGCCTGCCTTGGTCATCGCCTACGTCCTTTCGACTTTGTCTCCGCGACGTCAATGCCTTCAAAGCTCATCCCGTGCGAAGGCTAACGTGGGTCACTTTCCGTGACGACCTGGAGGTCGGCGATTCCCTCGAAGTCCTTGGCGTTGTGCGTGACGAGCGGAACGCCATGTCGTATCGCGCAGGCGGCAATTCAAGCATCAGCCCATGACATCCGCTGGCTTGGGTGTTCCCGCTCAGCGGCGACCTTGGGGCATTGTCATCGCCCGTGACCTCCATCTTCCAGCTTGATCTCCAGATAGTATTTCTTCTTGGTCATGAAGATCCATCTTCTTGAGCCCGGCTCAGGTGATCGCTTCCTCTACTACCCTGATCTCCTCCTTGGACAAACCGTAGAGTTCGTACACGAGGGCGTCGATCTCTTGGTCCGTGGCTGCTAGACGGCGCTCGAGGCGCGTGCGTTCGTCGTCGCTCCTCGTCTCGGGGAGCTTGCGGTGAAGATCGAGCATCAGTTCGACGAGCTTCACGATGCGGTCGTGAGTAGACCTTTCGTAGGTGTCGGAAAGGCTGATCGTCCGGATCGGGAGCTTTCCAAAGTACTGTTTGGTGCACGGGATCCAGTTGCCTTGAAAAACGTTGCCCTCGGTAAGCGTGCGCAAGAACCAAAAAAGAAGGCGGGAGTTCAGTAACCCCAGGACGTACGCCGGGTGCAGTGCCACGGTCTCGCCAAGCGCGATGCTGAATCCCCCGCTCGCCATCAGGAAAAGGCCACCAACACGTGACCGAGGAACGAGCGTGCCAAGCCCCCGATCCGCTAGCAAAGGCACAACGATTTGTGCACGGTCGTGGAGTCCGAGGCTTCTGGGCGCACTGTACCCATACCACGCCTTGAATTGCTTTCGACCAGTCAGGACCGTCTTGTGAGACTTGAGGTACTCGTAGGCTCTCGGGTATCGAGCCCGAAGTTCCTCTTCCGCAAGCAATCGATAGTCCGCGTCGGACTCCTTCACATATGGAAACAGAATTCGCCATTTGCCTTGGGGCTTGAACTTGTAACGTCCGAAATCAGTTGCCCATATGGGCTCGCGGAGCAACTCGTCCTCCACGATGGAAGATCCGGCTTCAACAAGAAAAACCGCGTCCTCTCCAGTGCTGCTACCGCGACTCATGTTCGCGGGCAAGTCGAGTAGAGAAACGGTGTTGTGAGATAGCTTTTCCGCGATGCTTAGAGAGGCCTCGGAGCCAAACGACCAAGTGCCGGCGCCCAAAGTTACCGGGGCGATCTCGGTAAAATCACATGCCTGGAGTGCGTCGGCGCAGGGATCGGATTCTCCGTATTCAAAGCGTGAGGACTGGTGCTTTTCGAGAAACAGAAGGCAGGTGTATGTGGTTGCGGACTCGAAAACCTGCTTCGCTCCGAAATCCACAATGCGGGAGACGTGTTCCCCTTCGGTAAGCAGCGTGCGGAGATTCGCGCCGTAGTCGGTGCTGAAGAACTTGCTTGGTAGAATGAAACCGAGAACGCCGCATTTGTTTGCTAGGTCGAGGCCGCGCTCGACGAATACCACGTAAATGTCGTAACTTCCCTGCCGCGCTGAGCGAAACCGCTCCTTGTAGTAGTCAACTTCGACTGGCGCCCACTCCTTCATGTGCTGGATGCGGATGTACGGCGGATTGCCGATCACGGCGTCGAAGCCGGGGTTTCCGTTGTCGAAGACGCGCGGAAACTCCCGTTTCCAATCGAAGGCATTGACGCGATGCTCGGTGACCTCGTCCAGAAGATCCAGTTGTCTGTCGTGGTAGAACTCTGGGCCGATGAGCGAGTTGCCGCACTTGATGGTAGTCGCGAGATCCGGGAGCGCGCGCTCCGCCCACATCTTGAGCTGGCTGTTCAACGTGTCCTGGTTCTCGTTCTCCAGCACCTTCAGCAGCAGCGACAGCTTGGTCACCTCTACCGCCTGCCTGTCGATGTCAACACCATGGATGTTGTTGAGCAGGATGCGCTTCTTCTCTGCGGTCGTGAGGTGCCATGTGTCGCCCACGGGATAGACGGCCGGTGGATCGCTCTTCTTGCGTCGCTTGCCTTCCGGCGGCGGCGATGTGGGAATCTTCCCCGTGCGTTTCGCCTCGGTGACGTAGAGCACGAGGTGGACGTCGTAAAGGTATTGAAGCGCGACGAGCAGAAACGATCCCGACCCGCAGGCCGGATCGAGGACCCGCAGCTTGGAGAGAGCCTTGACGTCCTTCCCCTCGCACAGCCGGCCGATCGTGTTCTTCACGATATAGTCCACGATGTACCTGGGCGTGTAGTAGACGCCGCCCGCCTTGCGCACCTCGGGTTTAGGATCCACGAACACGCGTTTCGGCGTCAGGCGGATGGTCTTTCCCAGGAACCGCTCGTACACGTGCCCGAGGATCTCGGGCGGCATGATGCTGAAGTCGTAAACCGAGTACGCCTTGTCGTCGTACAGGGTTGAAAGAATCTCCCGAAGCACCTTGTCGTCGATCTTGAGCCTGGGTGTCAGCGTGTCCGGAACACCCTCGCGATCTTTTTCCGTCGTGAAGTGGAATAGGCCCGAGTTGTACTTGACGTCCGCCTTGCTGAAGATCTCGACAAGCCGCGGGTAGATGCGCGGCCCGGCCATCAGTCCATGGAGTTGAGCGATCCGCTCGATGCCGCGATCCTCACACATGCGCAGGAACACGATCCGGTCGATGATGAGCTGCACGGCGAGGTTCAACTCTTCGGGGGCCAGTTCTGAGTGGTTCTTGTGGATCTCCTTGGCGAGCAGCTCCCGCCAAAGCTCCATGTCCTCGAGAAACTTCTCGTCCACCTGTTTCACGGCGCGCTTGCGGTGTTTGCCGGTTGCGAACTTGTCGAAACTGCCCTTGAGGATTGCCTCGCGCGAGAAGACGGTCTCGATTTCCTCCCATCGGTCTGCGTACTCGGTGAAGCGGATGTAGTCGATGCGCGCGGTGGTCGCCGTGTCCTTGGGCGAGATGGGGATGCGGCAATCGTAGATCGCGAACTCCTCGAAGTCCGTGACCACGCACGCCGGCAATTTAGCGTTCCATCCGTAACGTCGAAGCTGGATCGCCCACCGCGGATCGCTCTCGAGGTCGGCCGAAGGGCGCTTGGCCTCCACGAAGAACTTCGTGGCACCGCCGATGCGAAACGCGTAGTCCGGTGTGCCGGACGGTCCGACTGCCTTGCTGCGGTCCTCGTGCACCACGTCGCGGTATGGCGGTGCATAGCCGGCTTTGTTCTCCATGTCCCAGCCGAGGGCCGCGAAAAACGGATTCAGAAATTCCTGGCGCAGGTCGGCCTCGTCGTAGCCTTTGCCCTTGTAAACGTCGATGTTGGCGCGGAACCTCTCGACTAGGTTAAGGATGGTCTGCGGCGCGGTCATTTCGTTCTTCCCCTCGGGGTTCCTCGGTGTTCGGGTGCTTCGTGTTCATTCACCATGGCATCGCCGAAAGATCGATGCCGAGCTCCTCTTCGACGGCGGTCACAAAGCACAAGTGCTCGGGGTGAGCAGTAAACCAGTCGCGCCTCTTCTGTTCGTCATATTTCGCATCATCTTCAAAGATATCCCGCAACATTTTGATGTGCCGGATTCTCTCCTCGCACAGGCAGCTATCGTTGAAGCCGAGGAAGTCAATGAGAGCCGCAGCTTCGTCGTCGCCAGCGGTCGTCTCCTCGTACACGCCGTCTCCAGCCACATAGCGGATCCTGCTGTTGAGCTCGTCTCGGTCCTGAAAGAACAGGGAAGCAAAGAAGGCCGCACCGGCGTGTCTCTCTTCTTTGCCCCTCTTGCGGAGGTTGGCCCCGTGGAGGACGGCGTAGTAGTTGAAATAGTCGTCGTCTCCCTTCTTCGTTTTATCGAAGTGCTCCACATCGACCGAGTCGAGACCGTCGACACGCTTCTCGGTATAAGCGCAGAAGCCACACTGTTCGGCGAGAAGCATGTCGCGCAGGCGGGTATTGTGACCATTCCTGTCGTAACAGATCCCCTCGGCAAGGATCGCCGAGCCTGTGTTTTTCGAGAGGAACTTCATCACTCTTTGGTTGTGGAAAAGCCGTAGCTCTGTCCCAGCTCCGAAGCGCGAGCGAGCAGGTCGTCCTTTTCGGCCTTGTCATCCGATCGCCGAATCTGCGCCCTCAGGTCCAGGTACTCCTGCCACTTCGCTTCTCCTGCTTTCCCCATGAGGTGTGTCAGCTCGAAGTCCTTCCTCAGCAGGTCGTTGGGATCGTCGCCAATCGGCGCGCGTCCCTTCTTGGCGACCACGTGCCCGTTCTCGTCCCATTCGAGGATGATCCGCTCGTGGGGTTGGAACTGGGCCGCGATGATCGGATTGTGCGTGGCGAAGAACATCTGGGTGTTCGAGTTCCCGTCCTCGTTCCCGACGATCTTGTCGTAAGTCTCCATCAGATTGAACAGGAAGTCTGGGAACAGGCTGTTCTCGGGCTCGTCGACGAGCAGGAATCCCCGTTCGATTTTTCTCCCGAAATACAAGAGGTAGATGTGCCCGAGCCTGAAGAGGAAGTCCCGCATTCCGGTGCTGAGCTGATTGTAGGCGATCGTCTGTTTCGTGGACTTGAGGCGGATGTACGCCTTGAGATTGTCGTTGAGCTGGATCGGGTTTGTCGCGCCCTCTTCGTCGAGCTCGAGGCCCGCGCGGTCCAGGATTTCGTTCCACAACTCCGCAATCTCGTGGAGAATCTTCGGGTGAGAGCGGTCGAACTCCTCGATGAGCTCGCCTTTGGTTTTTGTGAGGTTCTCCTCGCGGGCCTCGAATTCGTTGCGGTCGTTCTCCCGCTTTTTCACGAGGTACACGAGCACCCGCCACATCTCCGCGACGGTCTGATTTGACACGGTATGGTGGAACGGGAAGTTCCGAAAAAGTCCAAGCGCCTGGTTGAGGTTGGTATTGGGGACATCTGCAATTGCCAGCGCGGTGTTTTGCTGAGTCTCGCAGGGAGCGTTAACCACGAGATCGGTGCTGTTGTCTTTAAGACGCAGATTTGTTGCTAGCGTAGCCTGCTGATCCGCCTCAAGGAGGTATCCCCTGTATTGGGGAAAGTCGATCTCCTTTGCCAGAACGTCGATCCATCCGGGCGCGTTCTCGATGCTTTCGTGCAAGAAAGCGACGGGACGTCGAAACGCTCTCTTCACCATATAAACACGCCCGATATCGGTCTTCAGCTTGACGGCGAACAAAGTTCCCAACTGCGGCAACTCACCGGGGATCGCAGAGAGAAGTTGATTGAGGATCCTGAGGACGGTCGTCTTGCCGGTCCCGTTTCTTCCGATGAGGCAGATCCGGTTCGCGGGCTCGCCGGTCGCGGGATCCGTAAAGTCGAGATCCGTGTTCTCGAACTGCTGGTATCCTCGAATGATCAACTTGCAGATTTTCATCGCCTCGTTCTCTTCATTTCTGTCTCTTCGTTTCTGCCAAACAATCTGAATCTACCACTTTCCCCCAAAAATCGGGGCGCCATTCGTCCTGCTCAAGGCACGCACAGCAACGAGTACGGCGGCGTCGCACCGCACGTGTGAGATCCAGGACACCACGTGTTGTTCCCGCCTGAGCCGTCGTAACAGGAGAACGTGCACTTCCCGCTTGGGCTGAAGCCGTCATCGATACCCGAAGACCCGTCTACGCTACAGAAGGCTGCATCCCCATTCTTTCGAAACTTCTCGAACGCGTAGCACGTGGTCATGGGCGCCCAGACGAGTTGGTTCGTCGCGTCAGTCGTCATCCTGGAAGCGCAGGTCAATCCGTTGACCGGTGCCGATGAGGGTGTGCATTCGCGGAGACAAACGTAATGGGTCACACCGAAGTCAGCGGCGCACTTGAACCCGGTCGGGCAATTACTTGTCGCCACGCACTCCCACGTCTCGCTCGCGTTCACCCAGCACGTGCACGTATCGCTTGGCGTGCACACGCCAAGGGGCGAGTTGCGGGGTTGCGCGGCGCCGTTGCGGCAGTCGGCGTTGCCGGCGTCGGGATCCAGGGCGTCGTACACGCACTCCACGCACGCGGTCCCGTTGCAGCGCGGGGTGGCAGCGATGGCCGCGCAGTTCTGGCACGACGATCCGCAGTGGCGATCCACGGCGCACCCGGCGCACGTGCCGCTCGGGCCCGCGTCCGGATCGCAGTACGCGCCGCTCCCGCAGTCCGTGTCGCCGCCACACCCGCATGTCGCGCCGCCCACGCACGACGGGGTCGGGCTCGCGCAGATGACGCAGTCTGTGCCGCACGCGTCGCTGTCCGTGCAATCGGTCGTCGTATCCGTGCCGCCGTCATTGCTTCCGTCCATGCCCCCATCGCCCGTATCGGTGTCGCTGTCCGTGTCAGTGTCGGTGTCCGCGTCGGAGTCCGTGTCGGTGTCGGCGTCCGCGTCGGTGTCGGTGTCGGTGTCGGCATCGGTGTCCGCGTCGGAATCCGCGTCCGTGTCGGGGCCCGTGTCCGCGTCCGTGCCCGCGTCCGTGCCCGCGTCGTTCCCCGCGTCCCGGCAATTCGGCGCGCTCGCGCACGAAGGGTCGTCGCAATCGATATACCCGTCGCCGTCGTTGTCGAGGCCGTCGTTGCACAGATCGCCGTTCTCGTATCCCTTGTCCTGGTACGTGCAGGCCGCGAGCGTGAGAGCGAGCGCGAGGCCCGTGATGCGCATCGTCATCTAGAACTCCACTTCGAATGCGGCCGCGCCGCCGCCCGGCAGGGGCGCCACGCCGGCCTTGGCCTTGCTCGCGGGGTTTGTACCCTTGTCGTCGTCGAGCAGGACGACGCCGGCCACGCCCACGGCCGCGACCACCGCGCCCACGCCCAACATGGGGAGCCCGATGGTGGACAGGTCGAGCCGCTCCTTGCAGCCGTGATCGTTGCTGTCGCTCTGGCAGGGGTCCTCGACGAACGCGAGCACGAGCCCGCTGACGAGCGCCGCGGTCCCGGTCCCGGCCGCGATCCACGAGGCGATCCACAGGCCGCGTTGCGTGTCGTCACGGGGCTTCTCCATCGCGGGCAAGGCCTGCTCGCGGATGATGACCGTGGGCAACGGGCGCTTCTGCTCCGCAACCGGCGGCAGGACCGGCGCGGGCTCGGGGAGCGGGGCGACCGGCTTCGGAACAACGGCCCGGGCCGTCTCGAGCGCCTCCTTGGCAAGCTCGCGCGTCTTGACGAGCGCCGCGGCGAACGGGCCCGTGACCTGACCGGACCGGCCGCTCCCCCGGGCCAGGAACACCGTGATCTCATAGAGCGCGCCGGACTCGTCCACGGTCACGAGCACGGCCTGGTCGACCTCCAGCTTGCCCGCGACCGTGGGCAGGCACGAGGCCTCCACGCACGGGCCCACGGCCTTGACCGGGGCGCCGCGCACCGCCTCGAAGCCGGCCTCCGCCGCGGCGGCCGCGACCTGCTCCTCCACCATGCGCGCCTTCTCGGACGACGTGGAGCCTTCCCCCACGAGCCGGTATCCGACGGGCAGCACGGCCACCTTGGCGGCCGCGGCCGGAAACGGGAGCGCGACGAGTGCAACGAGGAGGATTGTCGATCGCATGGGACGAGGCTAATCGCGAGGCACCCGCGAGGTCAAGAACTTGGGGCCCGAACTTGGGGCCGAGCTTGATGTGCCCCCGGTTCCTTGCTAGAAACGCCTGACCGCACCTCAAGGAGGCAACATGGACTTCGATTTCAATGAAGAACAGATCCTGATGCGCGACACCGCGCGCAAGTTCGCCGAGGAGATCAAGCCGACGATCGAGGACGACGAGGAGCACCACCGCTTCCGCCCCGAGCGCGTGCGCCAGATGGGCGAGCTCGGCTTCTTCGGCACGGTCATCAAGGAGGAGTACGGCGGGACCGAAGCCGGGCACCTCGCTGCCTGCATCATGGCCGAGGAGGTCGCCAAGGCCCACGCCTCTTGGGGCCTGCCCTTCAACATGCAGATGAACGGCCCGGCGCTCACGATCCAGCGCTTCGGCAACGATGAGCAGAAGAGGCGCTACATCGAGAAGCTGGTGAACGCCGAGATCCTCGGCAGCTTCGCCATCACCGAGGCCAACACCGGATCCGACGTGGCCTCCATGAAGACCTCCGCCCAGGCCAAGGGCGACGGTTTCGTCATCAACGGCTCCAAGACCTGGATCTCCCAGGGCCACGTGGCCGATCTCAGCCTCGTCTACGCCTACACGGACCGCAGCCAGGGCGCCAAGGGCATGACCTGCTTCCTCGTGGATCTCAAGACCACGAAGGGCGTCTCCACGGTGCCGATCGAGAAGAAGTTCGGCCTGTTCTGCGCGCCGACCTCGGAGATCTACTTCGAGGACGCGTTCGTGCCCAAGCAAAACGTGCTCGGCAAGCTCGGCGACGGGTTCAAGATCTGCATGTCCATGCTCGACGTGACGCGGCTCTCGTGCGCGGCGCGCGCCTGCGGCGTGGCCGGGGCCGCCATCGACGCGTCGGTCGCCTACGCGCTCGAGCGCACCCAGTTCGGCAAGACCCTGAGCGAGTTCCAGATGATCCAGGATCAGATCGCGTGCATGGTGGCCGAGCACGAGGCGGCCAAGCTGCTCGTGTACCGCGCCGCCACCACCAAGGACAAGAACCCGGACGCGCGCAACACGCACGAGGTGTCCATCGCCAAGTACTACGCCGCCGAGTCCGCGGTCATGTGCGCCAACACGGCCATGAAGATCCTGGGCTCGTACGGCTACTCCAACGAGTATCCGGTCGGACGCTTCCTGCGGGACGCCAAGTCGTTCCAGGTGGTGGAAGGGACCTCGAACATCCAGAAGACGATCATCGCGCGCCACGCGCTCGGCAAGGGCTAGCGGGCGCAAGAGCGAAATCGACAACAACACAGCGAGGAGATCAACATGGCAGTGGAAATCGTCGCCCCGATGGTTGGCAAGGTGGTCAAGGTGCTCGTGACGGTCGGGCAGGAGGTTGAGGAGGACGAGCCCGTGGTCATGATCGAGGCCATGAAGGTGGAGATGCCGGTCGTGGCGCCCGAGAGCGGCAAGGTCTCGGCCGTGCACGTGAAGGAAGGCCAGACCGTGGAGGGAGAAGCCGTCCTCGTCGAGCTCGCGTAGGTTCTTCAAGATGCTCGAGGTCAAAGACCTCTGCAAGACCTTCCGCATCGGCTTCTTCCGCAAGCGCGTGGAGGCGGTGCGCGGCGTCAGCTTCTCCGTAGGCAAAGGCGAGATCTTCGGGCTGCTCGGGCCCAACGGCGCGGGCAAGACCACCACCATCAAGACGCTCATGGGGCTCATCGCGCCCACCTCGGGCACCTTCCGCATCATGGGCGAGGACGGCGCGAACACGGCGGTGCGCAGGCACATCGGGTACCTGCCCGAGAACCCCTACTTCCACGAGTACCTGACCCCGCGCGAGCTGCTCGACTTCTACGGGCGGCTCTCGGGCCTTTCCCGGGCCGAGATCGCCGAGCGGCGCGACGCGCTCATCGAGCAGGTCGGGCTCGCCGACGCCGCGAAAAGGCCGCTGCGCAAGTTCTCGAAGGGCATGCTGCAGCGCATCGGGCTGGCCCAGGCGCTCATCGCGCGGCCGAAGCTCCTCGTGCTCGACGAGCCCATGAGCGGGCTCGATCCCATCGGCCGCAAGCTCGTGGCCGACCTCATCGCGGATCTCAACAAGGGCGGCACCACCATCCTGTTCTCGTCCCACATCCTCTCCGACGTGGAGCGGCTGTGTCATAGGGTGGTCATCCTCAACAAGGGGGTCGTCGCCGCCGAAGGCCGCATCGAGGATCTCATGCACGGCGAGGCCGGCACCGAGACGCTCGAGGCGCTCTTCATGCGCAAGGCGCTCGAGAGCGACGGAGCCGCCGCCAGTTGACTAAACAGAGGAGCCTCGGTCCGCTGCAGAATCTTGCCAGCCACCATCGGCCTGCTCGGGGGGAGACCCGCCCTCCAGGTATTCGGGGAGTCTTCCCCGTTGCACGGCCCTCGTAATTCGATCTGGACCGAGGCTCGCCTATTTGGCCAGGCAGGCATCGGTCAATGTCGGACTGCTCGTCCGTCGGCGGGGACGGCGCCCGCCGCCTTCCGCCGCGCTCCGCCGCCGCTCGATCCCCGTCTGAGCCAGGGAAACCGGCCTTCTCGTCGATGGCACGGAACGTGTCCGTCGTTCGGCCATGGGCAAGCCCGCAAAGGCCGAATTGGCGTGGTCGCCGGGCAGCAGGTTCGCGCCCTCGGCGCAGTACAAGCCCAGGGACGCCACGTCGACCGTGCTGCACGAGGTCGTGCGCGATCACATGGAGCAGTTCCTGCTCGAGGCGAGCCGCGGCAGTGACGACGGACCCGGCATCCCCAGGTTCGTGGAGGACGAGCTGCGAAAGTTCCTCAAGTGCGGGGATCTCGCGGGTGGGTTCGCGCGGTTCAAGTGCGGGTCGTGCGGCAAGGAGCGACTCGTGCCGTTCTCGTGCAAGTGCCGGGGCGCGTGTCCGAGTTGCGCCGGGCGGCGCATGGCCGAGCGCGCCGCCGATCTCGTGGACCTGGTCATCCCGTATGCTCCGGTCAGGCAGTGGGTGCTCAGCCTGCCGTTCGTGTTGCGCTACCGCCTGGCCTGGGACCACGGGCTCACCCGCAAGGTGCTGCGCGCGTTCATCAAGGAGATCGAGCGGTTCTTCAGAAAGCAGGCGCGCGCCGCCGGCCTGAAAGACGTCCGCGTCGGCGCGGTGGCGGTGATCCAGCGCGCGGGCGGCGCCCTGAACCTGAACGTGCACTTCCACGTGGCGGTGCTCGACGGCGGGTTCTTTCGCAAAGCGGACGGGAGCCTGCGGTTCTTCGCGGTGCGCGTGGCCACCGACGACGAATTGAAGGAGATCGCCAGGAGGGTGCGCGAGAAGGTGTTGAAGATCCTGGGGCAGAAGAAGCTCTCGCCCGACGAGGACGCGGAGTGCTGGGTGGATCCGCTGGCGGAGGAGCATCCGGCGTACGCGGCCACGTGCGCGGCGTCGGTCAACCAGCTGACGGCGATCGGCCCGCGCGCCGGGCGCAGGACCATGCGCCTCGGCGTGGAGCCGGACGGGGACGAGCCGCCGTTCGAGCGCAACGGGCATCACGCGAACGCGCACGGGTTCGACGTGCATGTGGGAGCGCAGATCCACGCCAACGACCGGGCGCGGCTGGAGCGCATGCTGAGATACCTGCTCAGGCCGCCCATTGCTCAAGGCAGGCTGTCATTGCTTTCCGATGGCAAGGTCGCATTGGAGCTGAAGAACCAGTGGAATGACGGGACCACTCATCTGATCTTCGAGCCCGTCGAGTTCATCGAGAAGATCGCGGCCTTGGTCCCTCGCCCGCAATCCAACCTGATCATCTACAACGGCGTGCTCGCGCCCAATGCGAAGTGGCGCAAGGACGTCGTCAGGTACGGGCGCCCGGTCCTGGTCAAGCCCGCGAGCGAGGAACAGCCCGAGCCCGAGAAGCCGGCCGAGGGTTCTCGATATCGCCCGTGGGCGGAGTTGATGAAACGTACGTTCGGGCTCGACGTGCTGTGCTGCACCGAGTGCGGCGGCAGGATGAAACTGATCGCGCTCATCGAGGAGCCGTCCGTGGTGCGCAAGATCCTCAAGCACTTGAAACTCCCCACCGATCTCGCCACGCCCCTGCCGGCGCGCTCCCCGCCCGAGCAGCTCGAGCTCTACGACACCTACGCCGAGTGACGCGCCTCGCGGCCGTTCCCGGCGCTTTCTCAGCCCGAGACGCGGACCGCAGCGCGAAGGTGCGCCCGGCGGATGCGGGGAAGGGCCGCGGCGGCCCGGGGCAGCGTTTATGCGGGGGTCAACGGGCGTGAAAAAGTGAGACAAAGAGGTTGAGGAGATCTTCGGTCGGGCGTACGATCTGTCTCGGGTGGAAACAAACAGAAACAGGGGATCGGGTGGATCGCAGATCAAGCGATTATGTAAACTCGAACAGCGTTTGTGCCGACTATGCGCCTATCCTCTGTAGTAGACCGAAGGTCGCCTATTTAGGGCGGCCCCGCGTCGCGGGTCTCGGCCACGAGCAGGTTGGCCGGCGTGACCGCGTCGGGCGGCGGGGCGGTCTCCGTGGGTTGCGTGCCGTCGATGAAGACCTCGTCGACGGCGTTCTCCTCTCCTTCGTATGCGAGGAGCCCGGTGGCCGGATCGATGCGCGCGGTGACCACGCCCTGTGGTCGCTCGAAGCCCCGCGCCGGTCTGCCGGCCAGGGCCTGTTTCATGAACCCGGTCCAGATGGGCAGCGCCGCACGGGCGCCGAACTCCCTGCGTCCAAGCGGGCGCAGGTCGTCGTAGCCGACCCACACGGCGGCCGCGAGATCGGGCGTGTAACCCACGAACCAGGCGTCCTTGAAGTCGTTGGTGGTGCCCGTTTTGCCCGCGACCGGGCGGCCGAGCCTCTTCGCCGCCTCGCCCGTGCCCTCCTCGACCACGGAGACGAGCAGCGACGTGATGACGTACGCCTCGTCCTCGGTGATCACCTGCTCGGCCGCGTGGCCGAGGAGCGGGATCTCGGCGCCGTCCGGCCCCACGAGCCGCTTCACGATCCACGGCCTCGCGCTCCTGCCGTGCGACGCGAGCGACGCATACGCGCCGGCCATCTCGAGAGGCGTGACGCCGGACGAGCCCAGGGCCAGCGCGGGCTGCGGATCGAGCTTCGACGCGATGCCGAGGCGCGCGGCGAGCGCGGCGACCTCGGCCGGGGTCACGTCCGTCGCGACCTTGACCGCCGGCAGGTTCAGGGATCGGGCGAGGGCCTCGCGCAGGCGGATGGGGCCCGCGTGCTTCGCCGGGTCCGCGTCGTGCGGCTGCCATTCGCCCTGCACCTCGGGCGAGTCGTCGATGATGGTGGCCGCGGTGTACCTTCGCGTGCGCAGCGCCGTGAGGTACACGAAGGGCTTGAACGCGGAGCCGGGCTGCCGCAGGGCCAAAGACGCACGATCGAAACCGCCCGGCTCGACCACGTCGCCGCCCACCAGCGCCACGATGCGAAAGGTGCCGGGCTCGACCACGGCCACGGCCGCCTGCGGGCCGATCTCGAGGCGCAAGGCCAGGGGCTCGCCCTCGGACGCGGTCCTCACGAGCGAGACCGGAAGCCTCGCTCCCTTGGCCGCGAAGCGCGACGGCGGCAACCCTCTCGGGTTGTAACGGGCCGCGGCCCGCGGATCGATGGACCCGAATCGCCGCCCCAGCCGAACCGCGACGCGGAAGGTCGTGTCGTCGTGGCCCGTCACCGTGGCGAGCGCGATCCGCCCCGGGGAAGGCTCGAATCCCTCGGCCAAAGCGGGCACGTCCCACTTGCGCGACGCCGCAAAAGGAGCGAGCCGGCCCTCGCGCGCGTCGATGCTCGCGAGGCCATCCACCGCCGCCTGGCGCGCGGCCCGCTGCACAACCGGATCGACGGTGGTCTCGACCGTGTAACCGCCGCGGCGCAGGCTGTCCGGATCGGCCACGTCCGCGATCTCGGCCATGGCCCGGGCCACGGCTTCCGGCGCGAGGAACGCGTCCACGCCGATCCTGGCCACGAGCTTGATGGGCGCGGCGTCGGCGTCCGCGGCCTGTGCGTCGGTGATCATCTTGTGCCTCTTCATCTCGAGGAGCACGTACGTCCTGCGGCTCTTCGCCGCGTCCGGGTGGGTCAGCGGCGAGTAGATGGCCGGACCCTTGGGGATGCCCGCGAGGAGCGCAGCCTCGGGCAGGGTCACCTTGTCGATGCCCTTGTTGAAGTAGAACCGGGACGCCTCCTCCACTCCGTAGCGACCGTGGCCGAAATTGATCTGGTTCAAATAGAGGTAGAGGATCTGATCCTTGCCGAGCCGCTCCTCGATGCGGCGCGTGAGGATGATCTCGCGGATCTTGCGCGAGAACGTCTTTTCCCGCGTGAGGAAGAACGTGCGCGCCACCTGTTGCGTGATGGTGGAGGCGCCCTGCGCGAGGCGGCCCGAGCTGACGTTGGTGACCAGCGCCCGGATCATGCTCAGGTAGTCGAGCCCCTTGTGGGTGCGGAAGCTCGCGTCCTCGGCCGCGATGACCGCGTCCAGCATGATCTTGGGGATGCGCTCGACCGGTACGACCGTGCGCCGCTCGATGAACATCTCGCCGATGACCGTGCCGTCCGCGGCCAGGAAGCGCGTCGTGCGCGGCGGGGCGTACCCCTCGAGCAGCGGCCCGATCTGGGGAAGGTCGAGCGACAGATAGTAGACGACCGCCGCGAGGCCGGCTCCGGCGCCGAGGACGAGGCAGAAAAAGGCGAGGAGCGCGCGCCGAAAAACGCGCCGCTTGCGTCGCACCGCTCTTCTCCTCAAGGCCATCGGGCGCGATCATAGTCCCAAAGGACGTGCCGTTGCCACCCGCTGACGGCGCCCGTGGCGTGGTTCTTGGTTCCAGGAACGTTCCGCCGTATAATTCACACCTGACGTTCAACAACAGGAGGGACGACTATGAGACATTTTTGGCTGATGGCGGCGATGCTCCTCGCGACCCTCGCCTTCGCGCAAGCGTGCGGGGGCGACGATGACAACGACACCGGGACCGACACTGGCACCGAGACGGAGATGGACGGCGGCGGCGATGCCGGGGACGGCGGCGACACCGACAGCGACACCGACTCCGACACCGACGCCGACACCGACACCGACTCCGACACCGACGGCGACGGCGACACCGACACCGTGACCGAGGGCGGCGACTGCCTGGTGGACATGATGGGCTACGCGCAGCTTTTCGGCGTGTGCAAGCAGACCACGGACACCTGCGAGGGCGGCCTCTCCCCGATACCGGGGACCGAGGGCGGCGACTGCGACACCGATCTCGTCTGCTGCATCAACACCGACCAGTGCGAGGCGAACGGCGGGGTCTGCCAGGATCCGGCGGACGTCTGCTCCGGCATGGCGGCCGAGATCGGCTGCCCGGCCGGCAATACCTGCTGCACGAGCTTCAACCTGGACGGCGGGCTCCCGGACGGCGGCTTCTAGCCCGGCTCGACATCCCGCCCCATCGATCACCGCACATTTTCACAGGAGGGACGCCAGGCTCCTGCCGATCTCGGCCGGGGTGGGGCTGATCTTGACGCCCGCCGCCTCGAGGGCCGCGACCTTCTCGGCCGCCGTGCCCTTTCCGCCCGAGATGATGGCGCCGGCGTGGCCCATGCGCTTGCCGGGGGGCGCCGTGCGACCGGCGATGAACGCCGCCACCGGCTTCTTCACGTTGTCCTTGATGAACGCGGCCGCCGCCTCTTCCGCGGCGCCGCCGATCTCGCCGATCATGATGACGCCGCGCGTGTCCGGATCCCGCTCGAACATGCCGAGCAGATCGACGAAGTCGACGCCGCCCACAGGATCGCCGCCGATGCCTACGCACGTGGACTGACCCAGGCCGAGCGCCGTGAGCTGGCCGATGGCCTCGTAGGTGAGCGTGCCCGAGCGCGAGATGACGCCGATGTCGCCGGGTTTGGTGACCCGGTGCGGCGTGATGCCGAGCTTCTGGCTCACCGGCGGGGCGATGATGCCCGGGCAGTTTGGGCCCACGAGCCGCGTGCGCTTCCCCGCGAGGAACGCGCGCGCCCTGATCATGTCCAAGGTGGGGATGCCCTCGGTGATGCACACCACCACGTCGAGGTCCGCGGCCGCGGCCTCCATGATCGAGTCCGCGGCGAACGGCGCCGGAACGAAGATCACCGACGCGTTGGCACCCGTCTTTTCGCGCGCCTGCGCCACGGTGTCGAACACGGGGATCCTGTCCTCGAACTTCATGCCGCCCTTGCCGGGCGTGACGCCGGCAACGAGGTTCGTCCCGGCGTCCATCATCTGCTTGGTGTGGAACGCGCCGGCCCCGCCCGTGATGCCCTGGACGAGGACCCTGGTGCTCTTGTCGACGAGAATGGTCATGTTCGTGCCCTCCTCACGCGCCGCGCGCGAGCTCGACGGCCATGCGCGCGCCCTCGCCCATGTCCTTGGCCGTGTGGATCTTGAGCCCGGACTCGGCCAGGATCTTGCGGCCGATGTCCACGTTCGTACCCTCGAGGCGCACCACGAGCGGCACCTTGATGCCCATCTCGCGCGCCGCGCCGACCACTCCCTCGGCCAGCACGTCGCAGCGCAGGATGCCGCCGAAGATGTTGACGAAGATGGCCTTCACGCGCGGGTCGCTGAGGATGATCTTGAACGCCTTCTTGACGGTCTGCGCGTCCGCGCCGCCGCCCACGTCGAGGAAGTTGGCCGGCTCGCCGCCCACGTGCTTGATGATGTCCATGGTGGCCATGGCGAGCCCGGCGCCGTTCACGCAGCAGCCGATGTCGCCGTCCATGCCGACGTAGGAGAAGCCGAGCGCGGCCGCCTCGGCCTCGACCGGGTTCTCTTCTGTCGCGTCGCGCATCTCCTCGCGGTCCTTGTGGCGGAAGGCGGCGTTGTCGTCGAAGCTCACCTTGGCGTCGAGCGCGATCACGTCGCCCGCCTTCGTCACGACGAGCGGGTTCACCTCCACGAGCGAGGCGTCCTCCTTGACGAACATGGTGGCGAGCGACTGCATCACGGCCACGGCCTTGTTGACCTGCTTGTCCGCGAGGCCGAGGCCGAAGGCGATGTCGCGCGCCTGGAAAGGCAGCAGGCCCGTGGCCGGATCGAACCAGGCCTTGAGGATCTTCTCGGGCGTCCTCGCGGCCACGACCTCGATCTCCATGCCGCCCTCGGTGGAGGCCATGAGACACACGCGGCGCTTGTCGCGGTCCACCACGAGGCCCACGTAGAGCTCTCGGACGATGTCCATGCCCTGCTCGATGAGCAGGCGGCCGACCTTCTTGCCCTCGGGCCCGGTCTGGTGCGTGACGAGGTTCATGCCGAGGATCTTCGAGGCCGCCTCGCGCACGCCCGCCTCGCCCTTGACCACCTTCACGCCGCCGCCCTTGCCGCGTCCGCCCGCGTGGATCTGGGCTTTCACCACGATCGTCTCGTTGGAGGTCGCCTCCATGATCCCGTGCGCCGCCTTGACCGCGGCCTCCACGTCGAAGGCGGCCTCGCCCTGCGGCACCGGTATCTTGTACCTGCGCAGCAGCTCCTTGCCCTGGTACTCGTGAATCTTCATCGGTTCCTCCGCGCTCGGGGTGAAGGCCGGTTGTTCAGACCGTTTTATATACAGCCATTCGCCGCGAACGCCACCCCGCGGTTCCCCTACGGCTCCAGCTTGTACCCCACCTGCCGCACGGTCTTGATGTGCCGCGGCTTTGCCGGGTCGCGCTCGATCTTCTGGCGCAGCGACATGATGAAGTTGTCCACGGTGCGCGCCGTGCCCTCGAAGCCCCAGCCCCACACGCGATCCAGGATCACCTCGCGCGTGAAGGGCCGATCCGGCGAGCGCGCGAGCAGGATGAGCAGGTCGAGCTCGCGGGCCGAGAGCTGCACGGCCTCGCCCCGCACGGTGACGCGGCGCGAGGTCGGATCGATCTCCACGTCGCCGAAGCGGATCGACGGATCGGCGCGGCGGGCCGGACGCGCCCTGCGCAGCATGGCCTCCACCCGGGCGAGGAGCTCCTTGAGCTCGAAGGGTTTCGTCACGTAGTCGTCCGCGCCAGTGCCGAGACCCTCGATCTTGTGCTCGACCTTGTCGCGCGCCGAGAGGATGAGCACCGGCACGTCGTCGGCCTTGGCGCGCAGCTCCGAGAGGATCTCGATGCCGCTCCACCCGGGCAGCATCACGTCGAGCACGATGAGGTCCGGCCGCGCGTCGAACGCCTTGCGCATGCCCTCGTCCCCGTCCGCGGCGGTCAGCACCCGGTAGCCCTGGAGCTGGAAGTTCAGCGCCAGCCCCTCGCGCAGCGACTTGTCGTCCTCTACGACCAGGATGGTCGCCCTGGCCGCACCCTCGGCGTTCGCGCTCACGCGGCCTTCTCCTTGCCGGCCGCGGGGAGCCGCAGGGTGAAGCGGCTGCCCTTGCCGACCTCGCTCTCCACCCCGACCGTGCCGCCGTGGGCCTCGATCTCGTGGCGCACGATGGCGAGCCCGAGCCCCGCGCCGCTCGACCTGGCCCGCAGCCGGGAATCGACCCGGTAGAACGGCTCGAACACGCGCGCCAGCTCCTTCGCCTCCATCCCCACGCCGTTGTCGGCGACCGCGATCTCGACGACCCCGTCCCCGTCCGTGACCCCGACCTCGATGCGCTTGTCACGCTCCGAGTACTTGTAGGCGTTGACGAGCAGGTTGAGCACGGCCGACGACACGGCGTGTCGATCGTGGGCCACGACCGTGTCCGACCCGATCGAAACGGACAGCTCCACCTCGCCCGGAGGCGTCATGCGGACAAAACGCGCCACAGCCTCCTCGACCGCCTCGCGGACCGACGCGACCTCCTTCTTGAGCTCGGCGCGGTCCTTGACGGCGGCGCGCCACGTGAGCACCCGATCGATCATGGCCTCGAGCCATTCGGTCTCGCGGAGGATCGTCTCCATGCACTGCGCGGCGCGTTTGGGATCGTCCGCGAGCCGGCCCGTCATCAGGGTCTCGGCGTACAGGCGGATGGCGGCGAGCGGCGTGCGCAGCTCGTGCGTCACGTTGGCCAGGAAGTCGGCCTGGAGCCTGGCGAGCCGCGCCCTGCGGCTCAGGAGCACGCTCGCGGCCACCACGCCGCCAATGGCCGCCGCGGCGAACGAGATGGTGAGCACGCCGATGACGATCGACCCCGAGCCGCGCCCGAGGGCCAGGGTCACGATGCCGACCGACGTGGAGAGCATCACGGGAAGCACCACGCCCACGCACAGGGCCACGATCACGCCCGTCATGCTCATCTCCCGGCGCAGCTTCCTGACCCTGGTGACCTCGCGATGCTCCATCGTCCGCAGTATGGGCCCGGGCGGCTTCCAAGCGCAAGCGAGAGGGCGCTCGCGATGCTTGTGTCATCCCGGGCTCCCCGGATATGCTCAAGCCGACCCGCTCAAGACGGGCGAAGGAGATGCGATGTCCTGCCGTAAGGGATTGCTCGGAGCGCTGGTCCTGGCTTCGGCCTTCGGGCCCGGATGCCAGGGTGCGCAGAGCGGGAAGGACGGGGACGGCACGGACACCGCGACCGGCCCGGCCCCGGACGGCGGGACCGACTCAGAGGACGCGGGGGACGCGGGCGCCGACGCCGGAGAGATCACGTTCGACTGCTCGTGGTGCGCCCACACGGGGATCACGCCGGGGGCCATGCTGTGCGCCTTCGAGGCGTGCGATCCCGACTACGCCTTCGACTCGTTCTTCATATCGCCGACGAACACGCCGATCGTCGGAACCCACGCCGCGGTGAAGCGCTTCGGCGTGGCGACCAACGGCCTCGCGCCCAAGGGCGAGGACTCCTACGCGCTCCTGGCCACGGGGCCGGCCCTCGGGACATCCCACAGCATCGATCTCGGCGGCATTGCGGGCGCCGACCCTTACGCCAACGACGACTATCCGGCGCCGATCTACAACGCCATGGAGTGGTCGATCGTGCTCAAGGCGCCCAAGAAGGCGCGGGGCTTCAGCTTCAATTACGTGTTCTTTTCCGAGGAGTACGACGATTTCGTGGGAACTTCCTACAACGACAAGTTCTACGTGTTCCTCGAGTCCGAGTCGACGAACGGCGGAAAGAAGACCATCATCAACTTCACGAGCTGCCGCCAGCCGGCCTTGTACAACGACTTCCTGTGCCCTTCCGACGCGACCTACTGCGAGCCCAAAGAACCCTACTGCTACATCGCCATCAACTCGGCCTACTCGGACTGCTGCTGGTACAATAACTGTCCCAACCCGCAGCCCAAGACCGACATCGCGGGCACGGGCTTCGAGTGCGCGGCGAGCTCCGCAGACGACGGCCTCGCGCACGGTTCCTCAACGGGGTGGCTCAAGACCAGCTGGCCGATCAGGCCCGAGGAGCAGTTCAAGCTCACGTTCCACGTGCACGACACGAATGACGGCAGCTACGATTCCGAGGTCATCCTCGACAACTTCCATTTCCTCAGCAGGAAACCCGATACCGGCACCGTCAAGCCGGAGTGAACCAACGTGATCGACCTCCACACCCACTCCACGGCCTCGGACGGCTCGCTCGCGCCGGCCGCGCTCGTGCGCGCCGCGGCGGAGGCCGGACTGCGCGGCATCGCGCTCACGGATCACGACACCGTGGCCGGGGTCGCGCAGGCCGCGGCAGAGGCACGTAAGCGCGGCGTGCCGTTCATCGCAGGAATGGAGATCTCGGCCAAGCCCGAACGGGGCTCCATGCACATCCTCGGCTACCACGTGGACGCGCGCCACCCCCACCTCCTCACGCGCCTCAACTGGCTCGTGGAGCGGCGCAACGAGCGCAACGTGCTCATCGCACGGAAGCTGAACGGGCTCGGGCTCGACGTGAGCCTCGAAGAGGTGCGCGCGGCCGCCGGCGGCGGCGTGGTCGGACGACCTCACTTCGCCAGGGTCATGATCGCGAAGGGCCACGTGAAGAGCGAAGCGATCGCGTTCAAGAAATACCTCGATCGCAGCGGGCTGGCGTACGTGGAGAAGGACAGGCTCGATCCGGAGGAGTGCCTGGGGCTCGTCCGCGCCGCGGGCGGCGTGCCCGTGCTGGCCCACCCCGACCAGACCAAGGCGGAGGGAGGCGATCTCGAACGCCTCGTGCGCCGCCTCGTGGGTCTGGGGCTCGCCGGCATCGAGGTCCACTATCCCGGCTATTCGCGCTCGCGGATCGCAGAATACTCCGAGCTGGCGCGCAAGTACGGGCTCGTGCTCACGGGCGGCTCGGACTTCCACGGCGGGACCAAGCCCGGCTGCGAGCTGGGACGCGGCCGCGGAACCCTGCGCGTTCCGGACGACCTGCTCGGCCCCCTGGCCGAGGCCGCGAGGCGCGTCCGCGAAGGACGAGCCGAGGGGACGTGATGGGCTCCTCCGATCTCTACCTGCCTTGGGTGATCGTGGCCGTGCTCGCGGGCGTGGTCATCGCGCTGCTCGGCCGCGGGAGGCGGCGCCCCCGGACCGGTCCCAAGCCCGGCCCGGACCTGAACCTCGTCGCCGAGCTCCGCACCCAGTTGCAGCAAGTGGAGCAGCGCTATCGTGCCCAGGTGGAGTTCTTCGTGAACTTCCCCGAGGTCGTGAAGACGCTCACGGCCGCCTTGAACGTGGGCCAGGTCACCGCGGCCTGCTCGCGCGCGTTCACGACCCTCCTCGGGACCCGCCGCGTGGCCATCTTCCTGACCCACGAGAATGGCAAGCTGCTGCTCGTGGACGGAGCCGGATTCCCGGCGGAGCTCAGGAGCGCGCTCACGATCACGGTGGCGACGTCCCCCCTCAAGCCCGTCATCGAGTACCGCTGCGTCTGCGAGCTCAAGGATACCCCGGAGGCCGTGGCGATCCTCGCGACGCGGGGGCTCCCTGACGGCCTGGCCTCGTCGGTCTGGTACGGCGAGCGGCTCCTCGGGCTCATCCTCCTGGCCGACTACGAGGTCGATCGGCACATGGCGCACCGCATCGTGGCCATGCTGGCCGACCTCATGTCCGTCGGCCTGCACGCCGCCGGGCTCGTGAGCCAGATCCGCCACGACGCGGAGAACGACGCCCTCACGGGCCTCGCGAACCGGCGATCGCTCATGGTCCGCATCGCGACCGAGCTCCAGCGGACGCGGTCGTACGGATCCCGGTTGTCCCTCATCATGATCGATGTCGATCACTTCAAGAAGTACAACGACCAGAACGGCCACGGACCCGGCGACGAGGTGTTGAAGAAGGTCGCCTCGCTCATGGCCGCCACGATCCGCAGGACCGATCTCGTGGCCCGTTACGGCGGAGAGGAGTTCACCGTGCTTCTGTCCGGCGCGGACGGCGCGAACGCACAGCAGACCGCGGAGCGCGTGAGGCTCGCCGTCGAGGCGAACGACTTTCCGAACGGCAAGTCCCAGCCCCTGGGCCGCGTCACGATCTCGCTGGGCTACGCCACCTTCCCGGACGACGCCTGCGACGTCGCGGGCCTCTTCAAGGCCGCGGATGCGGCCCTCTATCAGGCCAAGTCGCAGGGTCGGAACCGGGTCGTGGCGTACGCGGGACCGCAGATCCCCGAGGGCGGGGAGAGCCCCGCGACCTGACGGCCCCGCACCGGACACGACTCGAGATTGGCGGGAACGTGTGGGAATCGAACCCACCCGGCACGCTGTTAACGCGCCAAAACGGATTTGAAGTCCGCTGGGCCCACCAGGCACCCGTCCGTTCCCATGGGTGAAAGACCCGGCGCGATCGTGGCCGCGGATGAGCTGGATGTCAATACGAGGGCGAACCGAGGGCGAACCGGCCGTGTCAATGAAACGGGGTCTTGATCCGGGCTACGCGGCCGGCTGCTCGTCCCCGGCGACCTTGGACTCGGCGATGGTGGGGAACAAGGCCTCGACCTTTTTCTCGTCCGCGTCGAGGCGGTCGCGCAGGAACGTCACGCTCTTGCGCAGCGACCGGCACAGGGCGTCGCGCTTGTCGCGCTCCAGGCCTTGCGCGGCGCGGAACGCGGCCTCGGCCGAGGCGAGCGGCCCGAGCGCGGCCTCGAGCGCGGCGCACTTGGACCGCAGGTCCGCGGCGCGGCCGGCCATGGGGTGCTGCGGGTTGGCTTCGAGGTGCGCGGCCATGCCCTGCACCTGGGCGATTTCGGCGCGGTCCGGGCCGTCGATGAACGCGATGTTCCCGGCCGGGAACAGGGCCTTGTAGAGCGGCGAGGAGCGGTCGCCCTTGAGCGCGGACGGCCCGAGCAGGTCGTAGGACAGCGCGCGGACCGCGTCGTCGAGCGCGTCGTCGGCCGCGTCCTTGGCGTCGGTGGCCTGGGTCCACAGCGCCGCGAGCGGCCTGCGGGCCGCGTAGGCCTGCTCCAGGTCGGTCACGTTCTGCATGACCGCAACGCCGCGGGCCTGGATCTCCATGTCCTTGTGAGCGGCGCACTTCTCGGCGTGCTTGCGGCCGAAGTTGGCGATGGACAGGGTGCCGAACGCGCCGAGGGTCTTAGAGATATTCATCGGAGCTTCTCCTTGAGCTGCGCCCGGGGCCCCCTTCGGCTCGGGCGGTCGTCCGAAAGTGGACCGGATTGGGTTACAGTGTAACCGGAATGGCGTCAAGACCCGGGCGTGTGTCTCGTAACATTGCGATATAATATGAGAAATACGGGACTCCCGACGCCGAACCGGTACCCGGTTTGGCGGTCGGGAACGGGTACCTGCTTCGAGCCACTACTCGTTCCGGCGGCCAGGAACGGGTACCCGCTTCGAGCCAGTGCCCGTTCCGGCGGCCGGGAACGGGGACCCGCTCCGATCGAGGAGTCGTTCCAACGCAAGGTGGCGGTCGCCCTTGTCGATCCGGTGGTCGTTCCGGCGCGGGGTGGCGGTCGCCGGGGCGGGCGAGGGCAACAACCACCAGAGGGATCACGGACACTGAAGGGAGTCCGGTGCGGGTTCAGTGGGTGAACATACAGATGGATACCTGGAGAACGAAACAGAACACCGTATCCGTACAAGCGATGTCGATGACGGTGGGTACGACACTACCCAGCAGATCCACCTCGTGGTCTGGGGAGGTTATCGCGGAACTCGCCGCATTTGAGGCGAAGGCCTTCGCTGTCCGTGGGAGCAGCCCTCCTTCATCCGCTTCGAGAACTCCACCGATGATTTCCCCAATCACCTCGTCGGCAATGCACTTCAGCAGCTTGTTAAGAGACTGCTCCCTCTTGTGCATCTCCCAAGTGCGCTCGCGCCAGATCGATGCTGTTTCGTCGTCATGCAGTTCCTGGGCTTTCTTCCACTTCGCGCCCGCCTCGCCGGATGTCATTGGCGCGTCGATGTGGAAGTACGAGACAAGGTATCTGCCCTGCTCGTCGCGCTGTGGGATGTAGTGAGGTTTCTGGCAGTCCCCGTTGTTGGGTATCGCGAGCCAGCGTTCTTCCTTGTCCGGAACGTAGCAGAAAGACACGAGCTCGCCGATTTGAAGAACCTGTCCCGTCCGGTGCCCGTCTTGCTCGGGCGTGTGCCGCACTAACAAGTCTGTTGCGATTACTCGGACGGTTCTTTCTGTTGAATGGTTACGCTCCTTCTCCCAGACTTGAAGCTCTGCCTGCTTCTGGATCAGGTAGTCCCGAAATCCTTCCGGATCTTGTCTGACGTACTCGACGGCTTCTTTAAGAAACTGCTTCCTTTCGGCCTTGTCGTTGCCGTGCTCTCGGATGCGCCTCTCCAGCGACTCGCGCTGCGTGACAAGTTCGTTGGAGTGAGAGTCCTCTGCTCCCAGGTCAGACGATGTCGCTTCAGGCTTGAGGTTGTTCGCTTCGACAGCCTGGTCTGCTCGAGCAGAGTCTTGTTTCTCAATTGCTGCCTTTTCTGGAACAGGAAGCGAGGCTGAAGAAGGTAATTCATGATGACTCCTGCTGCCGCAGGAAATCAAGAGGGCACACAAAGAACAGAAAAACAGAACGCGGGATTGGCTCAAGCGCTCAGGGAAAAACGAGATATTTATCGTTCCAATACCGTTCATGATCGCCGCTTCACGGTCCCGAACGAACACAACGAGCCACGGCTCCGGGCGCTTCGCGCGGCGGCTCCGCTTCGCCGCGCTTTCGCTTCCTCCGCCTTGCCGCGGCGTCCGGAAGAGGGTTGCCAAGGGATTGAGGGAACAAGGGTCAAGGGCTCGACCTGGCGAGGCGAAGACCGCTGCTGCTGTAGCGGGTGCCCGGCGTGAGGCCGTTGCGATAGCCAGACCGGCAAAAGCCCGCGATGTAGTTCCAGCTGCCGCCCCGGAAGACACGGGAGGAGGCCGATGCCGGGCCCGTCGGGTCCACCAACGGCGCGGCCGTGCTCCCGCTCGGATACGCCGCCAGGTACCAGTCCCATACCCATTCGTAGACATTGCCGCTCATGTCGTATAGCCCCCACGCGTTCCCCTCCTTGCCCTTCATCGGATGCGTCGTGCTGCTCGAGTTGTATGAGTACCAGCCAATCTGGTCCATGTTCGGATCCGAGGTCGTGCTCGTGATGCTCCCGTCGTTCCCGTCGCTCGGATAGAAGGCGGTCAGGCTCCCGGCGCGGATCGCGTACTCCCACTCGCTCTCCGTCGGTAGCCTATACCCCTCGCAATCGTACGGCGTGCTCGCACTCAGCGTCACCGTCGCACTCGCGATGCCGCCGTACGACGTCGCATCCCCGTCGAAGCAGCTCATGTAATCCGTCCCCACCGCTTTGTTCGTTCCAGAGACGCAGTTGACCGCCGTCAGCACGTAACACGGCGCAAGGCTCGCGTTCGTCGACAGCGCGTTCGCGTACGCCACCGTGTCGTACCAGCTCACGTAGTACACCGGGTTGGTCGCGCCGCAACCGTAGGTGCAGCTCGTCGTGCTCGGGTTCCAGCCCATCACCGCCTCGAAGTCGCCCTGCGTCACCTCGGTCCGCATCAGCTTGAACGCGTGCGTCAGCGTCACGTAGTGCAGGTCCTCGTTCGTGCTTCGCCCCAACTCGGACGTGCACCCTGTCCCGCCAGGGTAGTCGGTCGGGCAGGTCCCGTCCGGCGACCCCATCCAGAACGAACCCGCGGGAATCGTCGTCCACTCCGCGCCGATCACCACGCCCCCGTCCGCGTCGGTGTCGGACGCGTCAGGGCCCGCGTCCATGCTCGTGTCGGTGTCGGAATCCGTGTCGGTGTCGGAATCGGTATCGCCGTCCGTGTCGGTATCGGTGTCAGTGTCAGCGTCCGTATCCGCATCGGTGTCGCCGTCGCCGTCGGTGTCGCTATCACTATCTGTGTCGCCATCGGTATCCGCATCGGTGTCGCTGTCCGCGTCCGTGTCTGTGTCCGCATCAGCATCGGTGTCGGTGTCGCTGTCCGCGTCCGTGTCCGCGTCCGCGTCCGTGTCCGAATCCGAGTCTGTGTCCGTGTCGCCGCCGCAGGTGCCGTCGAGCAGGTGGGCGGACAGATCGAACAGCGGCGCGTCGTAGCCGAGCTCGATGCCCAGCACGTCCACCCCGGCGCCCACGGTCCCCTCCACGCCCACGTCCAGGTTCCACTCGCAGCTCGGCAGCAGCGCGAGGCTCGCTTCGGCGTACGGCCCGGCCGTGAGATAGGGGCCCGCGATGCCGTACAGCTCCACATCCACCCGCAGCTTGGCCGAGCCGCGCGCCGTGGCACTCACGTCGACGCCGAACGTCGGCCCGATGGCCGCGTAGTCGAAGTCCGCGTCGGCGATGGGGGTCCACGTGCCACCGGTGTAGTCCACGCCCGCGCCGACGAGCGAGCTCGCCGTCACGCCCCCGCTCACGCTCGTCTCGGCCGTGGCCGTCACCTCGTAGCTCAGCTCGACCGAGTAGGTCACCTGATGGACGACCGGAACGCCCCCGAGCATCACTACGACCCATTGCTGCCCGAGATCGACGACCGCGCTCCCGTCGTCGGTCAGGCTGCCCCCGGCCGTCGCCCCTATCTCCACCGTGCCCGTGAACTGGGCGCCGGCCTCGAAATGGAAGTGGTTCATCACCGGGTGCCAGACGTCCCAGCCGATGTCCAGCCCGGCGTTCATCTTCGGGTCGAAGACGATCTTCCCCTGGACGACATCGACGGTCAGAGGCACTCCCTTCACCTCGCCTTCGAACAGCGTGGTCCCTCCGAAGTTCCAGGTGCCCTTGGTCCCGGTCACCGGGATCTCGTAGGAGAGGTGCGCCGCGGTGAAGACGTCGGTCAGCTTGCCCTGCTCGGTCGCGATGACGATCTCCGTCCCGGTGTCGGTCACTGAAACGACCTTGCGTAGGAACCCCGCGTGAAAGGCGCTCACGAGCACCGCTTCCGTTTCGAGCGTGAGCAGGTCTTCGTTGCCTGCCTTGGGGAAGGTGAGGCTGTCGGGGCCGACCGTGGCCTGTGCGGCCTGATCGTCGGGGAGGATCACGACCTCGTCCGCGACGCCGGCCCAGTTGTCGGTGTCCGTGCCGGTGTCCGTGTCCGAGTCGGTGTCCGTGTCGCCATCGGTGTCCGAGTCGGTGTCGGTGTCTGTGTCACTGCCGGTGTCGGACCCGTCGAACGTGTCGGACCCGTCGGACGTGTCGGAGTCACCGTCCGTGTCGTCGTCCGAGCCCGAGCCGCCGCACGCGGGCGCGGCCAGCACCGCGAGCAAGGCAAGGATTCCAAGTCCACGTGTTGCGAGCCCCATCGCCCACCTCCTTGTCGAACTGGTTCGATAGTAACACAGCTTTCGCGATTCGAGACAAGAGCCCCCCAACCACGCGATACGTCAGAACCAACGCGGTTTCTTCATCTTTCTTGACGGGGATCATGTCCGGCCCGGCCTGCTTGCCCGGGTCGCGCGTTTTGACTAATGTCTCGACGAAGGAGGGGCCATGGAAAAAAGCAAGTCGCTGAGCGCACTCGCATTGCAGCGCCGCATGGGTTTCCTTGGGACGTTCGGCGCCAAGATCGAGAGCCTGCGCCGCGAGATGGAACGCGTCAATCGGGCCGCCGGAGATCCGAAGTCCTTCAGCGGGAGCTGGCCCGCGGAGGGGCTCGAGCGCATCGGGCGATCACTCGTGGGCGCGGGGCCTGTCTACGGCTTGAACGGCGTCACGGACTGGGCCAAGGGCTTCCTCTCGCGTCTCGACGAGCTGCGCGCGAGCGTCGCAGGTCCCACGGAAGAGGACGTGCGCTGGCTCGCGTCCGAGATCCAGGCTCTCGTGGAGCTCAAGGACGCGGCCGAGCGCGAGACCAGGCGTGCCAACGACGCACCGACGGGGCCTGCAACCCCGTCGATCGGGGACGTGGCCGCGGCGGCGAGCAAGGCGCTGGGATCTTTTCCGCCTCCCAAGCGACCGACCGATGTGCCGCTCACGGTCGTCGTGGCCGCGGCCGTGCCCGGCGTGCTGCGCGGGATCTCCGCCGCCCTCAAGAGCGCCGGTTTCTCGGTGGACGAGGTGGCCAACGCCTCGGACGCCCTCCCCCGTGTGCGCGACATGTCGCCCGACCTGGTCGTCGTCGATCTCGACGACTCCCCGCCCGGGGGCTCCGCGCTGGTCGCGGCCCTGAAGGCCGATCCGCTCACCGACTGCCTGCCCGTCCTCAAGGTCGCGACCGTGACCGGGCAGCCCCCCGCCGACGTCCTTCCCAAGCCGGCCGCCGCGGCGCGCGTGTCGGCCGAGGCGCAAAGGTTCTTCGGTCCGACGCTCCAAGGAGCCCGGGCGGCCTTCGGCCTCAAGGACACGGATCTCGAGGGCATGCTGCGCTTCGTCGAGGAGGAGGTCCGATCCGGCCTCATCGACGCCGCCAGCGGACCGCATACGACAGAGCGCTTCCGGGTGACCGACGAGGGGCCGCTTTTCGCCTCGGTGTGGGCGCTCGTGGCCAGGCTGCGCAAGGTCGCGGCCCGCGCGTCCGGCGGCCGGATCCGCTTCATGCCCACGAGCCGCGGGCAGATCGACATGCTCGCCCTCGCCGAGTCCGGGGGCGTGCTCGATCCCACGCTTTTCGCCGTGTCCGACGAGGCGGGGATGGCCGGTCTCGACGGCCTGCGCGCACTGATAGCCGACGACGACGAGGACGTGCGCTCCGCGTTCTCGCGCGTGCTCGTGGACGAAGGGCTGCGCGTGCGCGCGGTCGCGAACGGGGCGCAGGCCCTGCGCGAGATCGAGAGCGATCCGCCGGACGTGATCATCACGGACATCGTCATGCCGGTCATGGACGGCTGGGACCTTTGCGAGCGTCTGAAGAGGGACTACGCGCTGCGCCACATCCCCATCATCCTCCTCTCCTGGAAGGAGGACTTCCTGCAGAAGCTCAAGGACATGAACGTGGCCGCGAGCGACTTCCTGCTCAAGGAGGTGGACCGCCGGGAGATCTTGAGCCGCGTGACCTCGGTCCTGAGGCCGAAGCTCTTCCTCGAGGCCAGGCTGCGCGCCGAGGGCGACGTGTCCGGCCGCCTGGAACGCCTCGGCATGCTGACCGTCCTCGACGCCGCCGCGCGCCTGCGTCCGTCGTGCCGGATCACGGTGCGGGACGTGACCGCCTACTACGAAGCGGATCTCCGGGACGGGCGCATCGTCGCCGTGTCGCGCACGGGCGTGAACGGCTCCTACACCTCGGGCGAGGCGGGCCTTGCGCGCCTTCTGGGTGTCTTGGGCGGACGCTTCTCGGTCGTGCCGAAGGTGGAGACGCGGCGCCGTCCGCTTTCCGAGGGCGCCGATCACATCAGGGACGCGTGCTCGCGCCTGAACGCGCTCGTGGCCAGGGTCGCAGGCGGCGCATACCGCGACATCGAGAGCATCGAGCTCGACGAGGAGGAGCTCGCGGCCTATGCCGAGACCACGCCCGCCAGGCTGCGCGGGATCATCGCGCGCCTCAAGGGCAGGGACCGGCCGCGCGACATCGCTCTCGACAAGGACACCTCGCCGATCGCCTTCGAGACGCTGTTGCTCGACCTGATTCGCGCGGGCGCCGTGAAGGGCATCGTGTCCGGGCGGCCGGACGCTGTCTCTTCGAGCTCCGCCAAGGGGGCGATCTCTCCCCTCAAGGAGCCGTTGGACACCACGATGCCCATCTCGTTCGATGACATCAGCATGGTCGGCAAGTTGCCGTCGCCAAGGCCGCAGCACGGCGAGCCGCGACGTTCGGAGCCCCCTCTCCCGCCGTTCGCGCGTGTGAAAATGCAGAAGTCGGCGAGGCGCTGGAAGGCGCTCGCCGTGGCCACGTTCGCCCTGCTCGCGATCTCCGTGGGCGCGAACCTCTTTCTGCGGTTTTCGGGCCCGGCGCCCGCCTCGACCGTGGCGCTCCCGGAGCTTCGGGTCGAGGCTCCGAAGCCCGCGCCGATCCCTGAACCGCGGCCCGCTCCGATTCCCGAGCCATTGCCCACGCCGTCCGTCGCGACCCCAAAGCCCGCTCCCGCGCCCGAACCGCCCGTCGCGGAACCGAAGCAGGTCGAGCCGAAGCAGGTCGAGCCGAAGCGCGAGCGCAAGGCGGACCGCGAGGATCGAACAAGGCCGGCCGTCAGCGGCACTCTCGCCGTCACGCTTCCTCCCGACGCCCCCAGCCCCGTGACCGTGATCGTGGATGGCAGGCCGCGCGGGAAGGCGCCGCTCACGCTCACTCTTTCGGCAGGGCTGCACGAGGTCGTCTTTTCGTCCCAGGGCAAGCGCACCATGCGCATGGTGAGCATCCAGCCGCACGCCGCGAAGAGCCTGCCCGCCTCGGTCGCGCAATGAGCGGCGCCTTCGATCCGGTTGACAGCCGGCCGGTTCGATGCGTTGATTGCCCACCATGACCAGGAACACAATCACAGCATGTGTCGCTTTTTCAATCGCCGGCCTGCTTGCGCCCGCGCTCTTCGGCTGCGGCGCGGGCCAGGGCCGGACCGACGCCGTCGCCGCGCCGGCCCCCATCGACGACGATCTTCTCGCGCTCGCGCCCGCGAGCCCGGACCTGGTGCTGTGGGCCGACATGGCGGCCCTGCGCCGCTCCGCGCTGTGGGACAGCCTCAAGGTCCTGACCGAGGATACCGGTGGCGAGCGCGCACATCGATTCGCGGGGGTCGATCCGTGGCAGGAGACGGATCAGATCCTCATTACGGCGACCCACGATCGAAAGGACGAACTGAGTTTCCTCATGCTCATCCGGGGTCGCTTCGACGCGCCCAGGCTGCTCGACTCGTACGTCCGCGCGAACACCGGGGCACGCATCGAGCTCAAGGGACGCGCCGGAGTGCGCACGCCCGAGTACACGGCCGTGGCTGTCACCGGACGGACCTTCGCGATCGGCCCCGAGCCCCTCGTCTCCGAGGTGCTCTCACTGGCGGGCGGGACAGGAAGCTCCCTGCGGGGAAGCGCGGCGTTCAAGGATCTCGCCCTCGACGGCGGCGTCATCGGAAGGCTCCGCTTCCGCCGGGGGCTCGCGGCGCCCGACCTGTCGCGCTACCGCGGCCAAACGGGCGGCATCGCCCTTGAGAGGATCTCGGGGGTGGACGCCTCGCTCCGCGCCGATTCGACCGTCCACCTCTCGATTGACGTCACGACCGAAAACAAGCTCGACGCATCGGGACTGGTGAGGGAGATCGACCGCCTGAAGCGCAAGCTCAAGCGCAACGCCCTCGTGGTCTTCATCGGCGTGGACTGGCTCGTCGATCGGTTCTCGGCGGTTGCCGAGGGCGGGGCCGTCCACGTCACATTCACGCTCGACGCGAGCGACCTGGCCGAGGTCCGGAGGCTGGCGGAGCGCATCCGCAAGGTCCGCGAGATCGCCGGTGAGGACAACGCGGACGGCGGGCTCGACCTGGATCTCCTGCCCGGCCCCTTGAAAGGCGCCGAGCCCGGGAGCTCTCCATGAGGCCGCGACCGGTGGTGGCCATCGACGGCCCGTCGGGCGTCGGCAAGACCACCGTAGCCCGAGGTCTGGCCCGAAGGCTCGGCATGATCTACGTGGACTCGGGCGCGCTCTACCGCAGCCTCGCGTGGCTCGCGGCGCAAGACGGCGTGAGTTGGGACGACGCCGAGGGCTTGGCCGCGCTTGCCGGGCGGCACCGCTTCGCCTTCGACCGGGAGGGCCGCGCGCTCGTGGACGGAGAGCTCGCCGGGAAGCGCATCCGAACGCTGCGGATGAGCGAAGGCGCCTCGACAGTGGCCCAGCACCCCATGGTGCGCAAGGCGCTGCTCACCATCCAGCGCGACCTCGGCGCGAACGGCGGCGTGGTGCTCGAAGGCCGCGACATCGGGACCGTGGTCTTCCCCGACGCGGAGGTGAAGTTCTTCCTCGCCGCGAGCCCGAAGGTGCGCGCGCTTCGCAGGTGGAAGGAGATGCAGGCGCACGGCGAGCAGGCGACGCTCGAGCAGGTGGAGCGCGACCAGGAAGCGCGCGATCGCAAGGATCGCGGCCGTTCCGTGGCGCCGCTCATCAAGGCCGACGACGCCGTGGAGATCTCGTGCGACGACATGGGCCCGGACGAAGTGGTGGCGCTCATGGCGGCGCGCGTCGAAGGATGCGGCGCAACAAGCGCCTGATTTCCTTTGACTTCCATCCGGAAAAAGCATACACAACCAGCCTGCCGTGTGAGCCAGCCCCAACCTTGCGGTATTCAAGGGGAAATCGGCGAGGAAGGCCGGCCAGGCACGCCAGAAAAGGAGGAGGCCTAGAGCCGACCATCGCGGATGAGCCAGACACAGCATACCCCACCGAAAAAGACAGACGAAGAATTCGAGGCGCTTCTAAACTCAAGTTTCGAGATCGAGTCACCCTTGCAGGAGGGCCGCATCGTCAAGGGCGAGGTGGTCAAGGTCGGCAAGGACCACGTCGTCGTGGACATCGGCTTCAAGTCCGAGGGCGAGATCGCGATCCACGAGTTCGCCGACACCACGGGACAGATCCGGGTCAACGTTGGTGATCGCATCGACGTCCTTCTCGAAGCACTCGAAAATGAGAACGGACTTGTCGAGCTTTCCAAGGAGAAGGCCGACAAGATGAAGGTGTGGGACGAGATCTCGGCCGCGTGCGAGCGCGACGAGATCATCGAAGGCACCATCAGCCAGCGCGTCAAGGGCGGGCTGTCCGTGACGATCCGCGGCGGGGTCAAGGCCTTCCTGCCCGGCTCGCAGGTCGATCTGCGTCCCATCCGGAACCTGGAGCGGCTCATCGGCGAGACCCACCGCTTCAAGGTCATCAAGTTCAACAAGAAGCGCGGCAACATCGTGCTGTCGCGGCGCGTCCTGCTCGAGCAGGAGCGCGACGCCATGAAGGGCAAGACCCTCGAGCGGCTCCAGGAAGGCCTGGTCGTCGAGGGCATCGTCAAGAACATCACCGAGTACGGCGCGTTCGTCGATCTGGGCGGCATCGACGGGCTCCTGCACATCACGGACATGAGCTGGGGCCGCGTCGGCCACCCGTCGGAAATGCTCAAGGTCGGCGACAAGCTCAAGGTCAAGGTGCTCAAGTACAACGCCGAGACCGAGCGCGTCTCGCTGGGCCTCAAGCAGACCCAGGAAGATCCGTGGGCCGACACGGAGGCGCGTTATCCGATCGGGCTCAAGGTCAAGGGCAAGGTCGTCTCGATCACCGATTACGGCGCGTTCGTGGAGCTCGAGCAGGGCGTCGAGGGGCTCATCCACGTATCCGAGATGAGCTGGACCAAGCGCGTCAAGCACCCGTCCAAGATGCTCAACATCGGCGATGAGGTCGAGTGTGTCGTCCTCGACGTCGACACCCAGGCCAAGCGCATCTCCCTCGGGCTCAAGCAGCTCGAGCCGCACCCGTGGGAGCGCTTCATCGCCAAGTACCACCCCGGCGACACGATCAAGGGCCGCATCCGCTCGATCACCGATTACGGCGTGTTCATCGGGATCGAGGAGGGCATCGACGGAATGGCCCACAAGAGCGACCTGTCGTGGACCCAGCGCATCAACCACCCGTCCGAGCTGTTCCACAAGGGCGAGGAGGTCGAGGCGGTCATCCTGGGCGTCAACCACGAGGAGCAGAAGGTCAGCCTGGGCATCAAGCAGCTCTACGAGGATCCGTGGGAGCGCATCCCCATGGACTATCCGCTCGGCCAGGTGCGCGAGGTGAAGGTCATCAAGGTGACGGACTTCGGCGCCTTCGTGGAGCTCGAGGCCGGCATCGAGGGCCTCATCCACGTGTCCGAGATGAGCAACGAGCGCGTGGACGACCCGCGCAAGATCGTGAAGGACGGCGACGTGGTCAAGGCGGAGATCATCACGGTGGATACCGCCGAGCGCAAGATCGGGCTCTCGATGAAGTCGCTGCTCGGCCGTGAGGACGAGGCCGACCTGGCGGAGTTCCACCAGAAGCTGTCGTCCGATCGCGCCACGCTCGGCGACGTGCTCGCCCAGAAGCTCGGCGAGATGGCTGCCGAGGCCGAAGAGACCATCAAGAAGGACGAGGCCTAAGGCCCCCTCCCCCGCAACTTCCTGACAGTTCAAAACCGCCGAACCCGAGACCTCGACGGGTCTTGTTTCCCGACTGAGGTCCATTCGTGCGACGGGTGGCGGCGGGCGGGCGCCCGTCGCGCGCAGCGGGCGAGCACGATGGGCAGGCCGCCGACAGAACCCGTCGCAGTCGGGGCTGACAATTGGGAGCGGGGAGGAACGAATAGAGAGGGACTACTGGGACAGGAAGTCGTCGACCGCATCCCCGCTCTTCTTCTTTTTGTCCTTCTTCTTGGGCTCGGGCTTCTCCTCGGCCCTCTTCTCCTCTGGAGCGGACTGCTTGAGCGGAGCCACGCTGCCGCCCTCGTCGCCGCCTTCGCCGCCGCCGCCGGACGTCTCGCCCAAAGCGCGCGGATTGAGCACGAGGCTGTTCAGCCTGAGCCGCACTCCCTCGTCGACCTTGGCCGGATTGATCCACAGGACGATGCGGTCGTTCACGTGCACGACCGTCGTCTCATCGTATTCCATCTCCACGCCCATGCGCTCCTTGCCCGTGGTGAGCGTAACCGCGATCGGCTTGCCCGAGCCCTTGGTGGCCGAGAACGCGGTCTCGTTGAACTCGGGGCACTCGGGTGGACGCGACGTGAGATCGTCCCAGATGAGGAACACGTCGCAGTCGTCCTTCTTGCTCTCCTTGCGCCAGGCATCGTTCGGGATCTCCCTGAAGGCGAAGAACAAAGGCTTCTCGCTCTTGAGCGTGAAGTCCTTCATGAGGCGCTTCGCCGGCGGCGGAACCTGTGACTCGGGAATGAACTCGCCAGAGGGCGACTTGAAGAGCGGCTTGCCCTCGGGGCTCATCATGGAGTTGCCGCTCGCGTCCACGGCCGGCTCGTAGACGAAGAGCGCCGGCGATTCGATGACCATGTTCTGGCTGCTCGCGGCCCGCACCAGCTCCTGCTGCATCTCCGGGTCGATGGGGAGCGAGGACTTCACCTTCAAGATCTTCGCGCCGAAGAGCGTGGTCACCGCGTGCTGGTTCGGAGGCAGCCACCCCACGTCCTTGTCGATGCAGTCGGGATGCTCGGCGAACCGGATCTGCTCCGCCGGAACCTCCGCCGTCATGAGGTCATCGATCTCGATGGTCCAGTTGCGCGTCGTGATGTCGGTGAGCCCCGACGGCGCCAGATCCGTGTAGAACCAGGCTCGGACGGCCTCCGCGACCTCGGCCTTGTGATCCCCCATGAGCCCCTGGGTCGTCACGTCCGCCGACTGCGGCGCGAGATTCTCGACCTTCTTGAAGCACTGCGTGTCCTCGCTCGCGCCCTCGCCGACGATGAACGGGAGATCGGCCTTGAGCGTGGCCTTGGGGAGCAGTGCCCAGACCTGGTAGTCCGGCCCCTTGGGTCCCTTGTCGACCGCCGTCGTCTCCTTGGGCGCCGCGGCTCCGCACCCGAGCGCCACCGCGAACACCGCCAGGACCATCGCGAACCGGCCCACCTGTCTCAAATGCTTGAGCATCGATCCCTCCTCTTTTGGGTTGACGCGTGCATGGGCTTCTCGATGGGCCATCTTACCACCTCGGCCGGGGCCGTGAAGCCCCAAGACGCATCCCCAAGACGCATCCGCGGCCTTGCGCCGGGCGAGGTCGTGAAGCCGCGGCTCCCGGGCTCGCGGCATGCTAGGATGAACAAGGAGGCCATGATGAATTCCGACGACAGAATCAACGCGCTCTTCGACAGGCTCGACCAATGGCGGCACCTGCCCACGTACCAGCTCGAGCGCCGCGCCGACATCTTCTTCTCGCTCTACCTCAAGGGGGTGCTCGAAAAGGAGCTCGAGGTCGACCTCCTTGACGAGATCATCCCCGAGTTCCCGCTGAAGAAGGATCTCGTCGGGCCCGAGCTCAAGAAGAACCTGTCGGTGAAGGTCGACTACGTCCTGTTCTCCAGGGACCTCGAGGTCGCCTACTTCGTGGAGCTGAAGACCGATCGCCGGCTCCGAAGCCGGAGCCAGGACGACGATCTCGCCCATGCTCGCGACAAGCGGTTCCGCAAGCTCCTTCAGGGGGTCGTGGACATCGGTTCCGCGTCCAAGGACAGCCACAAGTACTACCGGCTGTTCCATGACCTCGCGCAGCTCGGGTTCCTGACCCTCCCGCTAGGCTGAAGTTCCCCCGCGGTCCGGACACAGTTCGTCAGTGATCATCGGGAGATAGGCTGGAAATCGGGTGCACGCGCCTGTCTACACGGCGATCTCCTTGAGGAGGTCGAAGGCGCGCTGCTG
>JAQTNF010000014.1 GCA_028713995.1 Deltaproteobacteria bacterium
GCACCGCGGTCCAGGTGTAACCGCCATCGGTCGAGATCTCCCACCACACGCCGTCCGTGCACCACGACGCGTTCGGCTCGATGTCGGTCCACATGTAGAAGTGCACGCTCACGTTCTGGCCCGAGCAGGCCGCGATCTTGAAGCCTTCCCAGATGCTCGTTCTCGGACCCTCGGCCCAGTTAGTCGTGTACGACAGGCTGTTCGAGTACACGGTTGTGCGCGGGCATCCGAGGAGCTGCGAGCCGGACTGGGCCGTGGACGGAGCAGAGGCGTCGGCCGTGGGCGCGCCGATGCTCCAGCAGCTCGGAGAGCCGTACAAGGTCGTTGCGGGCTCGTTGTTCTCGAAGCTGTACACAAATGACGATGCCGCGGCCTGACAGGCTGCCGCTGCATCCATGTCGCGGAGGCACAACGCCGGGTTGGTGCCGGTCCTGGCCACGCTCGACACCGCGCCCGTGCTCAGGTTGGCCTTGCCGCCGTTCGAGGAGCTCGCAACGCTCTGGCTCCAGATCCCGGTCGCACCGCGCGTTGCAGAGTCGAACATCGCGTAGCAGCCCGTGGATGAATTCGTGCATGTCGTGCCCGTGAACGAGGGCCCGGTCTCTGTGCCCACGGTCGCGTTGCCCAGGATCCGGGCAAAGTCCCGCGTGGTGGCGAGCCTCCAGTTGGATGAAGAGGTCGCAAGCGCCTGGCACGCGTTGATGGCATCGACCTGGGTGTACGTGGTGGCCGCGCCTGTGCACGCGGACCCGCTCCACGTCTGGCCGAGCGGGCACCGCTTCCAGCACACGCCGGTCGTGGCGCCGGGCTCCAGCGCCTCGTCCGCGGCGCAGGGGTTGGCCACGCATTGGCCCATCTGGCACACGCCGCCGCTGCACGTGGTTCCGTTCGCAACCGTGGTGCACACGCCCTCATGTCCCGGAACGTTGCACGCCTCGCACTCGCCCGCGCACGACTCGTCGCAGCAGTAGCCGTCCACGCATGGCTCCGAGCCGCACACGGACGGATTCCCGCCGCACACCACCGGGCTCGTGTCCGTGTCGCTGTCGGAGTCGCTGTCGCTGTCCGAATCGCTGTCGCTGTCCGAGCCGGTGTCAGTATCGGTGTCGCCGCCCTCTGCGGGCACCGCGCGGTAGAGCTCCAACTCGCCACCCATGCACCACGCTTCGGGCTGCACCATCACGCTCTCCCCGGTCTTCGCGGTCACGGCCATGCTTGCGTCGTCCACCGTCTCGAGCAGCCGCGGGGTGCGCGCGTCTGTGATGTCCACCACCTCCACCGAGTCCCCGGGGAGCAGCACGTACATGATGGACCCGGCCATCGCCGTGTCGAGGCTCCAGTCCGAGGGCTGGTACGTGGCAAAGGCCCGCGGGCCGGTGTCGGCCAGCGCGATCAGCGTGACGCCGCTCGACCACGTGGACGCCACGAGCAGGTTGTCACTGGCGCTCGCGCTCACGTCCTCCACGTAGTCGCCCACGCTCACGTTGTCGATCCACACCGGGTCCGTGGGGTCGGTCACGTCGAAGACCTCCACGCCGTACCAGCCCGCCGACGCGTAGACCCGGCTTCCGACCTTGGCGATCCGGCCGTTCAGGCCCAGCGCCGTCTCCGTGCCGACCTTGGTCGGGCTCGACGGGTTGGTGATGTCCACGACCGCCAGGCCGCCGTGGCAGCCGGACCCGTCCGCCACGTAGGCGTAGTTGCCGTCCACCACGACGTCCTTGGCCATGTCCATGGGAACGCTCGACAGGTAGTGGAAGACCCCGCTCGTCGAAACCTGGAACAGCTCCAGCTCCCACCGGTTCGCGACCACCACCACGTCGCCCTTCATGTCGAACCCGCCGAAGCCCGAGAAGTGCTTCTCGCCGATCCTCTGCGCAATCGCGGGCACCACCGACAGGCTGAACGCCACCGTCGCGTTCTCATCCACCGGAGCGACCCTGGCCTTGAGCTCCTGGCCCGGCCGCGTGATCAACGGCACCTCGATGCTCCCGCTCACGGACGGCCGCGAGAACAGCACCCCGCCCTGCGGGTCGGCGATGTCGAGCCCGAGCGCCTTGCCGGCCTCCACCGCGAACGTCACCAGCACCAGACCGCCAGCGGTCGGCGCGCCCTGCGACAGATCCAGCGTGTAGATCCCCTCGTCGCCCGGACGGTACGTGGTCTCGATGGCCCCGCCGGTCCCCTCGAGCCGCACCTCGGGCGTGTTGTCCAGGAGCGCCCAGCCGTTCTCGGGCACGAACTTGGCCGTCGTCTGGATGTCCTCGTCACCGTACTCGCTCTGTCCGCCCACCAGGTAGAACGCGGACTCGGTCTCCGACGCGATGAGCATGGCGTCGGCCCGGGCCGCCCTGCCCGTGGATTGACCGGGGCTGTCGAGCTGCTGCCAGGTGTCGCTTCCGAGCCTGTACTCCCACACGTCGCCGAAGAACGGGCCCACCGCGCTCCTGCCGCCCGCGATCACCACCGAATTCCTGGCGGGCGAGTACGTGGCGGCAACGCCCAGGCGGGCCATGGGGCCGACTCCCGTGGGCGTGAGCAAGGACACGTGGCCGTTCGTCAGGTCCACCTTGTGGACGAGCACCGAGGTCGCGCCCGGCGCGCCTCCCACCACCAGGAAGGCCGCCCGGCCGCAGTGGTTCGTCACCACCTTGTACCCGCCAGCGGGCAACGCGCCGGTCTCGCCTTCGACCTCGGCCCATTCCCCGGTCTTGGCGTCGTAGAACCACGCCCTCGGAAGCGCGGCTCCGGCGGCGTCCTGCCCGCCGAGCAGGTACAGCCGGGAGGACGTCCTGTCGTACACCACGCTCGCGTTGTTGAGCGCCGGCGGCCGCGTCGTCGACGCGACCGGAGCCTCGTACCAACCGCGATTGGCCACCCAGTCGATCTCCACCCACAGCCGGTCGCTCAGCGCCCCGTTGGTCAGCGTTCCGCCGTACACCACCCGGAACGGCTCGGGCTCCAGGTTCGTCGCCTGCCCCGGCGCGCTGCCCACGCCGCCCGACGCGCTCTTCACGGCCACGTCCGCGACCCCGGTCGCGAACTTCGCGCCCGACACCGGGAAGCCGCCCGCGGTCCCGTACACCGCGATCTCCCGCTCCTCCTGCGGTCCGAACGCGCCAAGCCCATCGAGCCACGGCCGCACGCCCACGAACCACTTGTTGCCCGCCTGCTTGGCGCCGGTGATGACCTCGTTGAGCTTCGCGACCGTGCCCTGGGTCTCAGGCACGTTCCAGCATCCCGGCTTGCTGATGGGATCAGTCCAGTCGATCCAGCCCGGATCATACACATCATAGACGCAGTTGTTCGTATACTTCACGTAGCCGGCGTCTTCCCAGTTGGGGTACGTCATGAAGCTCGTGAACTTGGATTTCTGCCACCGGGGGAATAATCCCGTGTCGTCCAGCTTCCAGCCCATCCACTGTGCCGTATTTTTCCCGGGATACAGGAACTTTTGCTCATTCTTGTTCACATGGTCAGGCTCGTTGAAGTAGTTCCAGGACAGGAGCCTCTCTCTGGGCCAGTATGGACCTGGATCATTGTATCCATACGGATAGCTCCATGGATCCGCCGGCTCGAACGTGAATCCCCAGACCTTCTCGTCCTTGCTCCTGAAATCGAACAGCAGCTTCTCGCAGCCGTCTCCCTTATCGTCCATATCCGTGTTCAGGTTCCAGCCCAGGTTCTGTGTCTTGCTCCTCAGATTCCACCAGGGATAAGGCTCCTTCCAACCTCGTATGTGCGTGTTCCTGACCCCGCACTGCGGGCTGACCGTTACATTCGATCCAGAGAAAGGACTGGTTGCATTGGATTCCGTTCCGCATCCTGGGATACTGCTTCCGGTTCCGCATGTCAGATTGCTGGCGAATTGGTGCTTTTCTTGGTGCCATGGATATCGAGGTACGATACCTCCCACATATTGCCCTTCTTCTTGCTGGTCGCATTCTCGACCCGACGCTCTGCATGTTTCTATCGGTATTCCTTCTGGACACGCGCACGCTCCAATCGTCGCCGATTGCTTGAAGGCGTCGTCGGGTGGGTGCACTTCGTAGTGGCAATTCGGGTTGTCCGATTGGTTGTCCGGACATGTCGTCATTCCTCCTACGGTCTTGAACGTCAGATTCATCTCCTGTCGGACCACTGACTTCGTGATCCTGCACTGGCCGTTGTCTCGTGGATCGAGCCGATAACCCGTCTGGCAAGTGCACAAATCGCTCCATTGATTTCCGCTGCTCCAGTCCTGGCACGGCACTGTTCCCAGGTTGTTGCATCCATATTTCACCGGATATCCCGTATCCTTGTCGCAAAACTCACTCTGGCTCCACGGCGGCTTGCACGGAACCATCTGCGACGCCCCGAACCACCAGGGTTGCACAAGACCCCGGTGCCCCTGGATCGTGGCGACTGCTCTTATGGCCTTACCCTGCTTGAATTTCGCGATGTCCGGGTAGAGCTCGCAGCGGTCTCCGATCCCGTTGTTGTTGGAATCGAGTTGGTTGTCTTTATTGTCTTTTGCATCCAGATATGGATCTCCGGCATACCCGTTTTTGAAGTACAGATGGTCAAGATCCTTGCGGTCGGTATCGTTGAAGAAGTTCGTTCCGAACGCTTCCCTGTCCCAATCCAACACCGTGCTCGTGCAAGGTTTCGTCACCCTCCAGCCATTGACTCCGCCAAGCGACCCTTCGCAAAGCTCGTAGCTCAAAGGATCCTGGATCTGCCACTCGTTTCCTGGAACGATTCTCGCACAGTTGTCCACGCGGCACGGATCCAGTGTCTTACCGTTCGGACTAAGCCCCATCTTCCCAAGCGCTTCTTGCAGCCTCGGATTGTCGTTGTCCGCCTGATTCGACTCCCTGTAGCCGAAGCACCTCGCCGCCTTTGACGGGATATCTCCGTCTATACAAAACTGCAATGCCCAGTGATTGACTTGGCACCAATACCATGAATTGTATATTCTCTCGCCGTATTTTTTCCCTCTGTCCCATTGCCCTGCGTCGACACTTGTCCAATTCTGGTACTCCGTCAACTCGTAGTGTTCTGGGATCACATCATCCGTTATCACGAATTCCTGGTTTCCAGCCTGCGTGTATCCGTTCTCGTCAACCTGGTTGATGATCATGGCCTCCGTGGGAACGTTTGCCAGCGGTATCTCCGTCGTAGTTATCATGTCCTCGGTTTCCACCGGCGGTGGTCCCGGTATCGCTGCATAGGTGTACACGTCGCAGACACCGTCCTTGTCCCTGTCGCTTCTCAACGTCCACAAGTAGTCGTTACAATCCTTCTCTCCCGGCTCCAACGTTCTCCTCTTTGAAATACATTCGCCCGTTCTCACGTTGCAGACGTTTTCCCAGACAATGTAGTTCTTCCCAGCCTGAACAGGATCATGGGGCCAACCGTCGCCGTCCACATCCGTATCGCACGCATCGCCGATACCATCTCCGTCCATGTCTTCCTGGTAATGGTTTGGATCGTCAGGACAGTTGTCGTAGAGGTCTATGATTCCGTCCCCATCTCCGTCGTAGTTTGTCCATAACCATGCGTCTATCAGCTCTGCAACCGCATCGGCGTGCTTAATGGATTCGTGATTCGTATAAGTCGTCGCCCGGGTATATGTGTACTCAGGCAAGCTATCAGTTTGCTTGAATTGCGGCATTCCCTCGCCGTTGCCGACACACTGCAATGCGCTCCATATCGGAACGCATGAATCATTGTCGAAGAGATTATCCCCGGAGAATGAATAAAGATCTTTATAATCGTCCGCGCCCTTATCAACGAATTCACTCAGATCCGTCGCTTGAAAAACGGCGTTCAATGCGATTTCCCCATACTTGTAGGATAGCAGTCCATAGTCCACACCTACACTATCCATCGACGAAAAGCCCTGTTTGCAGTAATCCGGCACGTCCGACGTTGACCGTCCAGAATACAGCAGGTCTCCGTTCCAACCATTGCTTTCCGAAGGACATATCGTGCTCGCCAAAACATCGGCGTTGTCCAAGAATATATCCGCCAGGCCAGCTCCAGGGCTATCACAGATTGTCTGCAACATTCCCGTTGCTTTCTCGTTTGCTTTATTGGCGAAGCTCGCGATACCCCCTAAAACGCTTGTGCATGCGGAGTTGCCCAAACATATCCCACTAGCCATTTCATCCCAGACTTCCTGCGGTATTTCATAACTATTCACAATACCCGTCGCCTCCGAAGCCATAAACGCAGCAGCTTTGCATGCATTGGTAGCAATCGTAGATATATCACCCCAATCGCATGCGTCCTCGCATGTGTCTTCCAGATCGAATATTTTGATCAATGCCCATGACATAGGATCGTCTTTCAACACACTAAAAGACGCGCACCCCGCTTCACAAACCAATTGTGGACCGATACTGTCGCATAGCTCGACGAACTTCTCACGCCACTTCCTCTCGGCGACCCACCTGTCCACGAAAGGCATCAAGGTGAAGTCGGGATTTACGTCGACGTCGACCATCTTAGGTTGGGACGAGCTTCCGCCAATCAGAAACACCGGGATTCTAGAATTGAGCGAATTTCCCCATTCGTCTACAAGAATATTTCTGAATGGCTCGCGGAAAAGAGGACGCCCGTTTGTCGATAGTTCCTGTACGACATCTTCCGCGCACTTGTTCGCGGCGGCCTGTCCGCCATTAAGCCATTTGTACAACATCTGTGGCGTGACTTCCGTGATCGGGGAACCAAGGTTCGGCGTGGCCAACAGCACTACACCGGCAAGGTGGTCCTTGATGTAGTTCGACCAGGAAAAGAAATCCCTCACATTGTCAGGGCCGACCGCTGTATGAGGAGACGGGTCGTTAAAGAAATCGGAGTAAATCTGTTCATCAACCGAGGAGGGGTTGGAAGGAACACCCAGTATCGTTCTCACGACAAGGCCGCCGCTGCTGTGCGCGATGATATACGACTTCGCTCTTGCAAGCGCCTTGTTGCCCGCTTCTCTTGATTTTAGGATATGATAAATCGACTTGGCGACCTCGTACGCACCCGCATTGAATCCGACACTGCATGACCAAGGGATGCGATAGTACTTGGAATGCCCCTTGACCACACCCGCGCTGATTCCTCCGGGGAGAGACGGCGTATGATTTAGCTTATCGCCAAGAAGCAACTGTCCTAACTCGGCGCACCGTGACGTAGCGCCGTTGCAGTATTCCCAATACTTCGCTCCACATTCATCAGATATCGGATTAGTGCATGTGAAAGGATAACCTTCGTTCAAGTATTGGCTCCACTCCGACCAGAGCTTGGGTTGCGTGTCCTTTTCTCCTGCATCGCATATTCCGGCGACAAAGAAAAAGGCCGGAACGTCTTCTGACTTGGGGTCACTCGAGCAGACGCCATTCTGATACATGTCGATGACGTTTGGATCAACAGGACATGAGACTCTCTCCTCCCAGTTCCAAGGATCACGCTCACCATCGGCAAGCGATAGTGCAGGACACAGAAGGATGAGAAGAAGCAGGAGGTTCCCGTGAATCGATGCTGTCGCATGACTCGAGAACAGCGATGTTCTGGCCACACGTTCTGCGAAGGCGAACGAAGAACGCACAGACTTCGTCGAAGTGATCGTCATTCTGTTCCTCATGGTTCCTTCTCCTTGTGAAGCCGCGGCCCATGGCCGGGGTTTTCTCATTTGGCTCTATCTTCTACTTCGTTTACTTTCCGCCGTCCGCGCCGCCGTCCGGCCAGCCGTTCTCGGGAATCACGCGATATTTATTCCCAACCTTTTTCACAAACCCGCCAGCTTCAAGGTCGCAGAGAACAACTGCATAAGATCCGAACCGTACGGCATACGCTAGATATTTCCCCGATATACCGGTCCCGTAATATGTATCTTCAACGGGTGTTATGGTGCGCTTCACGTGGCTCGTTAGGTCCTGGATGTCTATGTATGAAACACTCCCGTTGTAGAAGAAACGAGTTCCGAGCTTCTCTGTGTCGTGATAAGCAATGATATTTCCATCAACAGCCGGAGCCAGTTGGTCCCAGTGCGAATGGTCCAGCCATCCCATTGTTTGTGATGGGATATCGTAGACCCAGATATCGAGGTATTCCGATACGCCGTCTTGCATAGTGCCCGCATAAATCTTGCCTCCGAAAATAGTTGGCGAAACTTGTGCCGTGGCGTCAGGAAACAGCGGCGATGGAGTCGTGGGGTTCTCTATGTCGTAAAGATAAACATGATCGTATATAGTCCATACCACATACCGCTCACCGTCGAATGCGATACCGGGAGTTGGCGGGGATACCGCGTCGCCTACGATTTCTGTCGCTTGCGAAGAGCTGGTATCAAAATAATAGAGCGCCTTGTCTTCTGTGCTTTCGCACGATTTGAGGAAAACAACGTAGTCATTGCCCGCCAATTGATTATAATCGATGCAATTGTCACTGGTAATTTGTTCGATGGCTGTGTCTCCTAATTTCATTCTGAATATTTCTTGCGACCAGGCATCGCTCTGGTTTGTATCTTCTGACCAAATCAACCAGTCTCTCGACACGATTGGGTCGAACTTCCAATAAGGGCCATTGAATTCATTTGCGGTCTTTGCGGTTGACAACTGTCTCGAACGCAAAACAGGATATTGACACTTGTCGATCCATTCCGACCAAACAATATGATCTCCATCTATCCCCTTGGCCCACATGAGCGAAGAGTTAACGGCCACAACCGTGCACCCCGGGCCCACGGCAAACCCATCCGTGTCATTGCCGTTGTCGGTCCCGGCGTCGCAGTCGCCGTCGGAATCAGAGTCTGAGTCGCTGCCTGAGTCGGTGTCACCGTCCGTGTCCGAGTCGGAATCAGAATCCGTGTCGTTGTCCGAGTCCGCGTCGGCGTCCGAGTCGGAGTCGGCATCCGAGCCCGCGCCCGAGTCCTTGCCGGAGTCGCCACCCGAGCCGTTGCCCGAGCAACTGGAGCAGCCGGCAAGAAGCGAGAGCAAAGAAACGAGAACAAGAAGCATCAGGTTGTTTTTCATCGATTCACCTCTGGACCGCGCCCACAAGGGGCGCGGCAACGATGCGCTTCGCGCAAGCCCGCTCACGCGGGCTCCCCAGGACGCTCGTCCTCTCGACAGCCCGAAGGGCTTGTCCTTCGAAGCGCTCCGCGCGAAGAAGGACATCGTTGCCGTGGCCCTCGTGGCCGCGGCTGTAGAGGGCCTTTGGCCCGCGGTGGAGCAGCCCTCGCAGCTTTCCCTTGCTCGACATGGTCTACTTCCCCCCATCCGGCCAGCCGGTCACAGGAAGAGAGGTCCCTTCGAAGCGCTTTGCGCGAAGGAGGGTCATCTCATGTCCCGCAGCTTTTCCAGGATGCGTTCCACCAGCATCTTCTGGCGCTTGAGATCCGTCCTCTCCTTGTCGCTCGCGGGCGAGCCCAGGCGCTGCTCGATGTCCCTGAGATGCTCCTCGGCCTGGGCAATCGCGGCCTCCGGCGTCCGCGGCACGAGCGCCTGCTCCCTGGCCAGGGACTGCTGCTGCTCCGGGGTCAGCCCGGTCGCGGGCATGGCCAATCCCGGCCCCTTGCCTCGCGCCCCCGCGAGCCTGGCCACGGCCTCGGAGAACTCCGTGCCCCCGCGCGCGTCGGCCCTCTTAAGCACGGTCTTCTTGGGCCGCGATCCCTCACGTCCCGTTTCCGTCTTTCCCTTGCCGAGGGACAGGACAAGGATTCCTCCCACGAGCAACGCGCAGGCAACACACACGATGATCAGCTTTCCTTTGCCTGACATGAAGCGATTCCCCTTCTTTGCTTTAGGTGCCTCGATAGAGCAAAAGTGGCGGGCAAAAATATGCGAGTCAATGGAAAAGAAAATTTGTCAGGATCCTGACAGGAAATGCTCATAAATAACGGAACAATCCGTCCAATACGGAATATTGCCAGCTCAAGGGAGGGGGCCCCTGTCGCGCTCACTGGCCGATGTCTTGTGGCGCGGAAAAGATCCCCGAACCCTCAGGCGTCCTTGCGCTCCTCCTCGGAGAAGTCGGTGCCGTCGAAGGACTGGATGACGGGCTTGCCCTCGACGGCGGTCGCCACGGCCACCGGCCGCGACCAGACCTTGTGCAGGTTCGTCAGCACCTGGCGCGCGTAGCCCGCGTCGAGATCCACGCCGTGGTGCTCGTGCTCGAGCAGGAGCTCGCCCCGGTTGCGGTTGTTGGCGTCCACCACGCGGATGACCGGGTGGCCCATGTTCGTGAGCTGTCCGAGGAGCTTCTTCTTGACCTCCTCGAACTCCCGGGACTCGATCTCGTAGCGCTGCCGCCGCCGGTTGTAGCCGAAGGAGAACATCTTCTGCTCGAGCGCGAAGTCGTAGGTCAAAAACTCGTCCATGAACGTCACGTCGTTGTGCGTGCGGCGGACGTGGAAGATCTTCTCGCGCCCCAACCCCGCGCCCGTGTCCCACGCCGCGCGCTCGGCCATGCCGTCGCACTCGTCATAGGCCTTGCCGAAGCGCCCCTTGTTCCAGCGCTCCTCGATGTGACGGTAGAGCTCCACGCCGAGCTTGTAGGGGTTGAGCCGCATGCCCGACACGGCCGTGACCATGGAGGCGTGGTCCGCGTAGTCCACGATCTCCGAAGCGGAGAGCGCCTTCTGCGTCATGATGCGCGAGTGCCAGTAGGTGGCCCAGCCCTCGTTCATGATCTTGGTCTGGCCCTGCGGCGCGAAGTAGTAGGCCTCCTCGCGGATGATCTCCATCACGCCGCGCTCCCAGGCCTTGAGCGGCGCGTGCTCCATGAGGAAGCGCAGCACGTCGCGTTCGGGCTCGGCCGGGAAGCGGGACGCCTGCCGGTTCTCCTCGGCCATGCGCTCGCGCTGCCGGTCGAGGAACTCGGGCGGGTTGATGTAGTGCTCCATGTACGACTTGGCCCGAAGCCGCGGCACGTCCCCCGAACCGAGCTCCTCCTCCTCATCCTTGCGCGCCTCCTCCCTGAACGGCGCCCGCGGCAAAGGCGGCGAGTGGACGTCGATGAGGTTGTCGAGGGACAGGCACACGTCGATGAAGTTCTCGACCTTGTCCACGCCGTAGCGGTCCATGTACCCGCGCACGCGCGAGCCGTGGTTCGCCATCTCGTCGATCATCCTGCGGTTCGTGTGGGCGAACCACAGGTTGTTCTTGAAGAAGTCGCAGTGCGCGAAGACGTGGGCCATGACCAGCTTCTGATCGACGAACGAGTTGCCCTCGAGCAGGTACGCGGTGCAGGGGTCGTTGTTGATGACGAGCTCGTAGATGGTGGCGAGCCCGTAGGTGCGCGTCTTGGCGAGCCGGTCATACTCCATTCCAAAGCGCCAGTGCGGGTAGCGCGTGGGGAAGCCGCCGTAGGCAGCGATCTCGTTCATCTCGTCGTAGTTGACGATCTCGAAGAACGTGGGGAAGAAGTCGAGGCCGTATCCGCGCGCGTAGCCCTCGATGACGTCCTGGATCTCCCGCAGGTACCTGGGCAGCCCGCCGGTCCATCTCATGCTGTGCGACCGCATGGCCTACCTCCCGCTCTTGAGGAACGTCTTGATGGAATCGACGATGGCTTCCCGGTCCGCAATCTCCGAGGTGACGACCTTCTCGTCGCCGGCGAAGGCCTGCGTCACATCCTTGATGAACTGGCCCGAGCCGTACGGGCTGTGCACCTGACCGTAACAGAAGAGGTTCGAGGCCGGGATGATCTGGTTCTGCATGAGCTCGATGCTCACCCGCGTGTCGTCGGTCGACCAGTTGTCGCCGTCCGAGAAGTGGAAGGGATAGATGTTCCACTCGTCCGGCGGGTAGTCGCGCGCGATGATCTCGGCGCACAGCTTGTAGGCCGAGGAGATCATGGTGCCGCCCGACTCGCGCGTGTGGAAGAAGGTCTCGCGGTCGACCTCTCGCGCCACGGCGTCGTGGATGATGAAGCGCTTCTCGAGGCCCTTGTACTGGGTGGTGAGCCACGTGTCGATCCAGAACGACTCGATGCGCACGATCTCCTTCTGCTCGTCGCCCATGGAGCCCGACACGTCCATCATGTAGATGATGGCCGCGTTGGCCTCGTGGATCTCCTCGGTGCGCCACGAGCGGAAGCGCTTGTCCTCGCGCACGGGCACCACCGTCGGGCGCGCGGGATCGTAGAGGCCGGACGCAATCTGGCGCTTCAGGGCCTCGCGGTACGTGCGCTTGAAATGCCGCAGCGATTCGGGGCCGACGCGCTTGATGCCCACGTAACGGTCGCGCGTGGAGACGACGCGATCCTTGCCCTTGTCCTCGATGTTGGGCAGCTCGAGCTCCTCGCCCAGGATCTCGGCCAGCTCCTCGATGCTGATGTCCACCTCGAGGATGTGCTCACCCTCCTTATCGCCGGCCTCGCCCGCGCCCTCCTCGCCCTCGCCCTCCGAGAGCGGATCGCCCGGCTCGCCCTCGCCCTGGCCCACGCCGCCCTGCTGGCGCTCGCCGAAGCGGAAGCGCGGGATGTCGATCTGCGGGACGGGCACGGACACGGTCTTGCCGCCCTCGCGGCCGATGAGCTCGCCGTTCGAGATGAACTTGCGCAGCTCCTCGCGCACGCGGCCCTTCACGATCTGCCGGAAGCGGGCGTGATCCTGGTGGATCTTGAGGAACATCAGCGCGTGTCCCCGCGGGCGAAGATGGAGGCCACGAAGTTGAGCACGTCCGTGGCGCAGATCTCGCAGTAGCCGTACTTCTGCGTCATGCGGTTCTTCACCACGTCGATCTTCTCCTGCGTCTCGCGGTCGACCACCTGGCTCACGAGCGACGACAGCTTGATGGAGTCCTTCTGGTCCTCGAAGAGCTTCATCTCGAGAGCGCGGCGCAGGCGGTCGTTGGTGTCGTAGCGGAACTCCTTGCCCTCCACGGCGAGCGCGCCGATGAAGTTCATGATCTCCTTGCGGAAGTCCTCCTTGCGGCTCTCGGGGATGTCGATCTTCTCCTCGACGGCGCGCATCAGGCGCTCGTCCGGCGGCTCGTCCTGGCCCGTGTAGCGGTTGCGCACCTTCTCCTTGAGCGTATAGGCCTTCACGTTGTCGATGTAGTTGCCGCACAGGTTGCTGATGGCCTCGTCGTCGGCCGAGATGGCGCGCTGCACCTCGTTCTTGACGATCTCCTCGTACTCCTGCTTGACCACCGAGATGAGCTCGCCGTAGTGCTTGCGCTTCTCCTCGCTGGTGATGAGGCTATGGCTGCGCAGGCCCTTGCCGAGCTCGTTCAAGACCATGAACGGGTTCAGGCACCCCTCGGTCTCGGACACGAGCGCGTTCGAGATCTTGTCCTGCACGTAGCGCGGCGAGATGCCCTCCATGCCCTCGCGGTCGGCCTCCTTGCGCAGCTCCTTCACGTTGTCCTGGGTGAAGCCCGGCAGCATCTTGCCGTCGTACAGCTTGGCCTTCTGCAGGAGCGTGAGCCCCGCCTTCTTCGACTCCTCGAGGCGCGTGAGCACGGCCCACATGCCGGCCACCTCGAGCGTGTGCGGGGCGATGTGCACGGACGGCACCTTGTCCTGCCGGAAGTCCTTCTCGTAGATCTTCACCTCCTCGGTCAGGCGCGTGATGTAGGGGATGTCGATCTTGATGGTGCGGTCGCGCAGGGCCTCCATGTACTCGTTGGCGAGGAGCTTCTTGTACTCGGCCTCGTTGGTGTGGCCGACGATGACCTCGTCGATGTCGGTCTGGGCGAACTTCTTGGGCTTGATCATGTGCTCCTGGCTCGCGCCGAGGAGGTCGTACAGGAACGCCACGTCGAGCTTGAGCACCTCGACGAATTCGATCAGGCCGCGGTTCGCGATGTTGAACTCGCCGTCGAAGTTGAAGGCGCGCGGGTCGGAGTCGGCGCCGTACTCGGCGATCTTGCGGTAGTTGATGTCGCCGGTCAGCTCGGTCGAGTCCTGGTTCTTCTCGTCCTTGGGCTGGAACGTGCCGATGCCGACGCGGTCCTTCTCGGACATGACGAGGCGCCGCACGCGCACGTGCCCCATCACCTTGCCCCAGTCGCCGTCGTACCGGCGCATGAGGTCGTTGAACGTGAAGCGGCAGGCCGGGCACAGGTCGCCGTCGACCTGCACCTTGAACTTCTCGCTCGACAGGCCGAGGTCCTCGATGGCCTTGGCGCGCCAGCCCTGCGGCATGAGGCGCAAGGGCTCCTCGTGCATGGGGCAGGGCATGACCTTGCCCGGCGCCTCGTGGTCATGCCACTCGTGGGTGTACAAGGCGCCCTCCGGCGTGCGCGTGTAGGCCTCGAGCCCCTTCTTGACGAGGCGCACGATGGTGCTCTTGGAGCTGCCGACCGGGCCGTGCAGGAGCAGCACGCGCTTTTCCGGGCCGTAGCCCTCGGACGCGGCCTTGAGCACCTGCACGAAGCGCATGAGGGCGATGTCGAGGCCGAAGATGGCGTCCTTGCCGCCCACGTTGTCCCGCTCGAAGAACCGGTAGCGGATGATGCGCTTCTTGGTGTCCAGGTACTCCTCGGTGCCCTGGCCCACGATCATGTCATAGATGCGCTGGAACGCGGTGCGCGTGACCTCGGGCCGCCGCCGCACGATGTCGAGGTAGTCCTCGAACGTCCCGGACCAGTTGAGCTCCCGGTACTCCTCGACGTTGTGCAGGCCCGCGATCCGTTCAATCTTGTTTCCGACTGTGTCGTTCATGATGTTCCTCCGCCCCGTTCGAGGGGCCAACGCTTCGAGTTTACGTCGGCGCGCGTTGGGGTCAAACAATAAACGCCTGCGAAAAAGCTTCGAGCCGGGCTCGCTTTTCGATGATAATCATTTCCGACAAGGCAAGGGACGAACCCGGGGGGACCACCGGGAGGACGACGATGCGATACATGATCTACGTATGGATGGCGCTCGCGGCGGTGCTCGTATGCGCCTGCGGGGACGACGACGATTCAGCGCCGATCACGGACGGCGGAATGGACGCGGGCGAGGACGGCGGCGACGACGGCGGGACCGGCACCGACACGCAGGACACGGACACGGGCACGGACACGGGCACGGGCGAGGACAACGTGCCGCCCGATCTCCCGGCGCTGTGCAAAGCGGTCGTGGTGAACCAGCCCGCGAGCGGCAAAGCGGACGGCCGCACGCCGGACCTGGCCGTGGCCGACGCCGACGCCGGGCTCCTCGTCTACGGCTACAACGACGTGACCACTCCGCCCGACTGGGACGTGGAGGCCAAGCCCTACGCGCCGGGCGAGGGTCTGGCCGACGCCTCGGTGGAGCCGGTCCCCGCCCCGGTGCTGGGCGAGGAGCCGTCGCTCGCCGCGCGCGGCGGCGAGTTCGGGCTCGTGTGGCTCGACACGCGCTGGGATCCGGCGTGCGACCCCGAGAACCAGGACGCCTGCCGGCGCGACATCGCGTTCACGCGCCTCGGGCCGGACGGGCTGCCCGCGGACGGCGCGGTCGCGACCCGGGTCACGCTCAACGCAAACGTGAAGGTGCGGCCGGTCATCGCGGCCACGGACAGCGGCTTCCTCGTGGTCTGGAACGACGGCTCGGCGAGCGAGGCCGTGGTGCGCGCCGTGGGGCTCGACCCGCTCGGCGGGCCGGCCGCGGTGCAGGCTCTCTCCGGGGAGGAGAGCATCGTGGCGCACACGGTCCCGGCCATCGCGGCGATGGGCGACACGGCCGTGGTCGCATGGCTGCGCGCGGACCAGCAAGGGATCGCGGCGCGCGCGGTGGGTGCGGACGCGACGCCGTTCGGGAGCGTCACCGTGGTGGACGAGGGTGTCCTGGCCTCCGTGCCCGGCATCGCCGCGGGCGAGGACGGGTTCCTCGTGTCGTGGAGCCGGGAGACGAACGGCGAGATGGAGGTCTTCACCCGCAGGCTCGACCCGAACGGTGCGCCCTCTGCCCCGGCGGCCCGCGCCACCTGGGTCAAGGGCGACGTCACGCAGTCCCGGCCGGCGTGGAACGGCACGGGTTTCGGCCTGGCCTGGCTCAGCCAGCGGGACAACGGAACGGACAAGTGCGCCGAGACCTCGTGCGAGAACCAGGTGTTCGTGAGCCTGCTCGACGCATACGGCGTCCCGGTCAGCCGGGCGGTCAGGCTCTCGGACAACCCGAACGTGTGCGTGGACCTGGCGTTCGCGTGGGACGGCGGGGGGTTCGCCGCCGCGTGGGAGCTGTTGCGCGACATGCGCTGGCAGATCTACTGGGGGCGTGCGGTGTGCGAGTGACGACGCGCGTTTGACCGCCCCCGGTTCGGGATTACGCTTACAGGACATCCGGGGCGGTACCCCGTTTCAACCACAAGGAGGAGATGACGCGAGGGCAGCATCATGGTCGTCGCGGTCAGCCACGAGATCGTTTCGCCCCGGGACGCCGCGTCGGGCCTTCCCACGGGCAAGCGCATGCACAAGCCGCTCGTCATCACCAAGGAGGTCGACAGGTCGAGCCCGCTCCTCTACTCCGCGCTCGTGAACAACGAGAACCTGCCCAAGGTGGAACTGAAATTCTGGGTATCGAGTGGATCTGGAACGACGGCGGGATCACGACCGGCGACGACTGGGAAACGCCCGTGAACTGACACCGCATCTCATGGAAGGGAGGGGAAGGGGAACAGGTCAAGCCTTCCCGCCCAGGATCGTTTCGAACTGGCGCAGGAGCCCTTTGAGGTCGTAGGGCTTCTGCAGAAAACCGGCGAGCCCCCGCCCCGCGAAGCGCGCCGTGACCTCCTGCTCGTTGTACCCGCTCGACAGGATGACCTTCACGTCCGGACGGATGCGGCGCAGCTCCTCGAACGTCTCGGCTCCGTCCATGCGCGGCATGGTGTTGTCGAGCAGCACCGCCGCGATCTCGTCCGGGCGCTTCCTGAAGGCCGAGAGGCCCTGCGGACCGTCCGCGGCCGTGATCACCCGGTAGCCGGCGGCCTCCAGCATGTTCTGCGCCACCTCGCGCACGATCCGCTCGTCGTCGATGACGAGGATGAGCTGGCCGGCGCCCGCGTCCGCCGCGGGAGGGGGCGAAGAGCTCGGGGCCGCCTCGTGCGTATCGCCCCTCTCGGTCTCGCACGGGATGAGGACGCGCAGCGTGGTGCCCTTCCCGGGACGGCTGTCGACCGTGATGGCGCCGCCGTGCCCGCGCACGATGCCCTGCACCGCCGCGAGGCCCAGGCCGCGGCCCGTGAACTTGGTGCTGAAAAAGGGATCGAAGATGCGCGCCAAAGTCTCCTTGTCCATGCCGCAGCCGGTGTCCGTGACCTCGAGACACGCGCACCATGTCCCCTTGGGAACGCCCTTGGCGTCGGCGCTCGTGGGCAGATCGGACGGCGCCGGGACGCGAAACGTTCGCAGCGTGACGACACCCCTTTCGTCGCCGATGGCCTCGGAGGCGTTCGCCACCAGGTTCATGATCACCTGGCGGATCTGCGACGCGTCCGCCCCGATGGACGGCAGATCGCGCGCCAGATCCTGCACCAGGGTCACCTTCTTCGAGAGCGCGACCCGCAGGAGGTCGGCCATCTCCTCGATCGCCGCGGACAGATCGAGGGACCGCACCACGAACCTGCCCTTGCCGGAGTAGGCGAGAAGCTGGTTCGTCAGCTCGGCCGCATGCTGCCCGGCCAGCTCGATCTGCTCCACGTAGCGGCGTGCCGCCGACGAGACCGGCAGCTCCTTCTTGGCGAGGCTCGCGTTCCCGATGACGGCCATGAGCAGGTTGTTGAAGTCGTGCGCGATCCCGCCGGCCAGGATGCCGAGGCTCTCGAGCTTCTGGGCATGCTGGATCCGGGCCTGCAGGCCCTGGCGCTCCGCCTCGGCCGCCTTGCGCGCGGTCAGGTCGTGCAGCACGCCGATGAACGCCTGGGGGTTCCCCTTCTCGTCTCGGACGACCTTGGCCGACACTTCTGCCGGGTAGGTGCTGCCATCCTTGCGCACCACGGTGTACTCCGCGTTGCGCACGATGACGTCGTTCAGCGCGGCCTGAGCGTTGTCGTGCGCGCGGTCCCGGTCCGCGGGAGCGAAGAACTCGAAGACCGTCACCTCCTGAGCCAGGAACTCCTCGACGCTCGTGCACCCGTAGAGGCGCGCGGCCTCCTCGTTGGCCATGACGAGGCGCCCCCCCAGATCGCACAGGACCACCGCATCCGGGGAGATCAGGAACAGGCTGCGGTAGAGCTCCTCCGCACGCGAACGCAGCTCGTCGCGCGGCATCTCGGGCGCGCCCGATCCGCAGGGGAAATGCTTTCCCGTGGACATGTTTCATTTTCTCATCGGCGGCGGCCGCTTTCAACCCGTTTTCCGGCGCACACGTTTCCCGGCGCGCCTTGCCCGCCTTGGGCGTCGCTGCTACATTCGGCCCATGGGACGGCCGGCCAGCATCGAAGCGGGTGCGCTCGGAGTTGTCACGCTCCTCGTGGCCGCGTGCACGAACGTCGGCGACTACTCCACGTCTCTGGGCGAATGCTACAGCGGCAGCATCATCGACGCCACCTTCGTACGCGACGGGTTCGGGACCGGCGTGAAGATGTCGCTGACGTTGGACGTGGACGCCCTCGGGCGCGGGGCGCGCGACGCGGGACATCTGGTGACGAGCGACGGCACCTTCCAAGACGCACGGCTCAGCCAGATGGATACGCTCGAGCACGACACCCTGTCTCTGCTGCAGTTCCCGGGCGGCCGCGTGCGCAACTACCTGGCCTACGCCACCCCGGCCGAGGGCCCCGCGGCGCTCGTCGTGGTCTCTCTCATGGAGGACGAGACCATGGAGGTTCGTGTCATGCGGCCCAAGGACGAGCAAGACGCCGCTTCGAAGCCCCTGTTCGGGGTTTTCAAGCTGATGCTGCTCGACGAATGCGGCCATGGCGGGGGGAGCTGAAGCCGGGTCAGTAATCGCAGCGGATATCCACGCGCTTCAAAAGCTCCTCGTATTCGTCGACGAGCTCATCGAGAGCCTCCTTGAACCCGCGCTCGTCGAGCTCTCCCGAAGCGAGCCTCCTGCGCAGGCCGGCCTCCTTGAGATCGAACCACTTCTCGGGATCGAAATTATAGGTCAAGGCTCATCCCCGCACGCGCGCGAGCGCGAAGGCCGCGCAGGCAGCGAGAAAGAGGGGAAGGAGACCGCCCGAAGGGCCGCGCCCGGTGGCCGCGCAGCCGCACCCCTTGCCCGAATATCCCGTCAGCCCGGCTTTGCCGCCGCTCGCCGCGCGCTTTGCCTTGGCGGTCATCCGGGCGAGCCGCGCCCCGATCGCGGCGGACTCCTCGCGGATGAGGGGATCGGTGACCATGGTCTTGGGCAGGCTGCCGACGGGCGAGTACCAGCAGACCGGATCCCGCCACCTCTCGCCGTAGGGGTCCTTGGGCTTCCGGCGCTCCTCTGCGCAATTGACCGGGCACGCGTTGGCCTTGAGGAACTCCCGCACGGAACGGGCGCCGAACCCTTCGCCGTGGGCCACCAGATAGGCCGGGTTGCACGGGCCCCACGGACGTTCCTCGAGCGCGAGGCGGGAGATCTCGTTGCCGAGGGGCCTGCCGTACGCGGCGAGGTAGGTCGCGAGGGCGAGCTCGAGCTCGGACGGGGTCATCTTGTCGGACGGGCGCATCCCCTGCGCGATCCGGCGTTCGGAGGTTCCGCCGAACACCGGTCCCTGCGGCGTGACCGCGAACGCGAGGGTCGCCGGGAACGCCATGTCCCGCGCCACGATTTTGAGCCGCGTGTTGCGGCCGTCGTCGTAGAAGAACGACCTCACCCCCGGCACGTCCCCCGAGGCGAGGTCCCACGTCCGTCCCTCCTCCGGCACGAACCGCACCCGATCGCCGAACAGGAACGACATCTTGATCCGGCCGACGGTCCCGCCTGAGAATCCGGCCTGCGCACCCGCGAGAAAGCGCACGTGCGTCACGCCGCCCACGAACGGGGCGGCCATCCTGAAGAGCGCGGCGAACGTGCGGGTCTTCAACGGTTCGAAGGGGAGCTTGACCGTGCGGAACACCCGCGACGCCGGGGCTCCGGGAATGCGCGGGCCCGCCATGTCCACGGCGGCGTCCCGCAGGGGCCGCCCGTCGACGGAAAAATCGATCTCGCGGATCGCCGGCGCCCCGGACGGATCCGTCCGCGGGATCTCGGGAATGGCGAGGGTCACCTCGACCGGCTTGTCGAGCGTGTTGCGCAGTGTCGCCACGATGGACACTTCGCAGCTCTCGGCGAGCCTGGGGTTCTCGAGGACGCGGCGCGGCGGGGGGACGAACGTGAAGGAGAGCTCCTCCTCGACGAGGGCGATCGGGGTGCCCTTGTCGAGCGGGAACACGGCCCCCGCGGTTCCGGCCCAAAGGGCCGGGTCGTCCCCGTCCTTGGCGGCCAAGGAGGCGAAAGGCGCGGCCATGAGGCCGGCGACGAGAAGGACGAGGGCGAGGTTGCTTCGCATGGGGCGCACTATAGCACGCTCAATCACTTCTGATACGGAACGCCGCGCGCGACGCACAGCGCCCTGTAGACCTGCTCCGCGAGCAGGAGCCGCGCGAGCCGGTGGGGCAGCGTCATGCGCGACAGGGCGAGCACCAGGTCGGCCCCTTCGCGGACCGCGGGCGCGTGCCCGTCCGCGCCGCCGACCGCGAACGTGACCGCGAGCACGCCCCCTCCCATCCACTTCTCGACGAGCCGGGCGAACGCGAGTGTGTCGAGCTCCCTGCCGCGCTCGTCGAGCGCCACGAGGAGGCATCCGCGCTTCTTTTCGGCGAGCATCCTCGCCGCGATCCGGTCCTCGCGATCGGCCTTCAGCACGATCTCCTCGATGGGCAAGAAGCGCGAGATGCGGGCGCAGTAGTCGGCCACCATGGGCGCCGCCGGGTCGGCCCTGTCCCTTCCCACGCTCAGGATCTTGAGGCGCACGGAAAGGCTAGTCCGCCCCGGCCGCCTGGCGCAGGGGAACCCGGACCGCGTCGATCCACAGGCCCTCCAGGTCGTAGTAACCGCGGGTGTCGCACTCGAACACGTGGAAGATGACGTCCTCGAAGTCCATGAGGACCCATCGGTGGCTGTCGCGGCCCTCCACGCCGAGGGCGAAGACCTGATGCCGCTTGAGGGCCGCCTCGACCGCGTCGGCGACGGCGTCCACGTGCGGTCCGGAGCGCCCCGAACAGATCACGATGTAGCGGGTGTAGTCGACCTTGCCGTTGACATCGACGATTTCGAGCGAGAGGGCCTGTTTGTCTAGGGCGGCGTCCGCGATGATGAGGGCGAGTTCCTTGGCGTCCAAACCGAGCTCCCGTTCGAAAGGTCCCGGAGGACCGGTCGGGGCGGCTTTCGCCCCGCTCGTTTCATGCATCAATTTAACAACAAGGAGGGGTTCGCACAATCGGTTTGACGGTCGGTCCGTCGGTTATGCCTCCAGCTCCCACAGGTCGCGCTCCTCATCGGGCATCGCAGGGATGCTTGAGCACGAGGCCCAAGGGGCCGACAGCGTAGATCTCGCCGGCGTCGTTTCCAGAAATGGCGTTGAGCGTGTAGCCCGTGAGGCCCGGATCCTGCGGGCGCCAGGAGGTGCCGTCGAAGCGCACGATGGCGCCGAGGTGCCCCACGGCCCAAAGGTCGCTCGGGGAGGGGCCCCAGATATCGTTGACATCCTCGCTGATGCCGCTCGCCATGCTCGTCCAGGCGCCGGAGTCGTAGCCCAGGATCGCGCCGTCCTCCCCTGCGGCGAACAGGCGCCCCGCCCCGTCCGTCCAGACGCTTTGCAGCCGATATCCCGAGTCGCCGAGGACGTCCGTCCACTCGAATCCGTCGCCGACGAGGAGCCCGCCCTCCTCGCAGGACGCGGCGACCGGTCCCTCGGGCGGCGCCCACACGTCGGTGATCCGGTCGCAGATCGCGCCGTTCACCATGGTCTGCCACGAGTCCCGGTCCCACCTCGCGATCCTGCCGTGGTCGCCGACCGCGAAGATGGGCCCGACAGGTGCGCCGTCGAGGCTGCGCAGGAGCGCGTCGACATTTGCCTCGACCACCCACGCGGCGCCGTCGTGGCGAAGGACAACGCTTCCGAAGTCGGCGCTCGGGCGCCCGGGCTTGCGGCCCACTGCCCGGTAGCCCTCCTGCGTCCATGCGACGTCCGTGAGCACGAGGTCCATCCCGATGTCCACGTCGGTCCACGCCGTACCGTCGAAGCGCCGGATCCAGGCGCGGCCCTCGGCGGTCCCGCCGTCCTCCGGCTCGTCGTAGAAGTAGCCCACGGCCACGACGTCGTTCTCGCCTCTCCCGGACACGGCCCACAGCCCTGCCGCTCCGCCGTCCGGCGCGGGCCCGGACCATTCGAGCACCTTCGCCCAGGACACGCCGTCGTAGTGCAGGATCATGGTGCCGCACGCGGGAGGTGGCTCTCCATCGCCGACGATCCAACACACGTGCCCCACGGCGTAGACGCTGCCCCGGCCTGTCCCCCACAAGGACGTGACGACGAACCCTGGCCCGTAATCGAAGGAGAACACTGCGTCCATCTGCTGCCACGAGATGCCGTCGTAGTGCAGGATCGTGCTCGCGTCGCCGCCGGCGAAGACGTCGTCCGGCGCGCTCGCCCACACCGCCTGGAGCCAGGTGTCGGTCGGGGAGGGCATGGCGGTCCAGTCCTGGCCGTCGAAGCGCAGGATCGCGCCGTTCTTCCCGACCGCGAACGCCTCGTCTCCGCTCGTCGCGAACACCGCCGACAGGTCGTCCTCGGACGTGCCGTAGGACCGGACCTCGCTCCACATCGCGCCGTCGTAGGTCCAGATCACGCCCCCTTTGCCCACGGCGTAGGCCGCATCCGAGGAGGGAACGCTCACGTCCTCGAGGAACGCCATGCCCAGTGCGAGCGCGTTCCAAGACCCGCCGTCGTAGTGCAGCATCCGGCGCCTCGCGCCCACGGCCCACACGTCGTCGGCTCCTCGCCCATGGATGCGGGCGAGGCCGGCCTCGGGATCGTCGGTCGCGAGCGCGGTCCGCCACGTCCCGCTTTCGAAACGCAGGACGTCCCCTGCCGCGGTGACGCCGTGCGCCACCGCGCCGCCTGCTCCCCAAAGGCCGGTCACGGTGTCCTTTGCCGGCGTCGACAGGACAGAGATCCGGCCACCGTCGATCCGCAACACGCCGCCGTTCGTCTGGCCGGCCACCACGACGTCCCGGCCCGGGCTCCATGCCGACACAAGCTCTGTGACGGCAAAGCCGTTGATGTCGCGCCAGGACGAGCCGTCGAAATGGAGCAGCCTGCCCGTGTCGCCCACCGCGTAAACGTCGTGCGGGCCCGCTCCCCAGATCGCAGTCAGGTCCCCCTGGCCCCGCTCGGGGAGCTCCGCACGGCTCCAGGACTCCCCGTCCCGATGCAGGACCACCCCGTAGCTCCCCGCGATCCAGATGTCGCCCGGCCCGCTGCCCCACACGCTCTTGAAGAGGATGTACTCGTCCGTTTCCTCGCCGCACGTCAGGGCGGGATCGACGGCGTTCCAGCCGTGCCCGTCGTTTCGCCAGATCGCGCACCGGCTCCCCACGGCCCACGCGTCGCCAGGCCCGCTCGCCCACACGGCTCGCAGATCGGCATCGATCTCGAGGACCGACCAGCCCTGTCCGTCGAAGCGCGCGACCACGTGGTCGCCCACCACGTGCACGTCGTCCGCTCCGGTGCCGAAGACGCCGTTCAGATCGTGCAGGCCGACGCCCGCGACCTCGATTTTCCTCCAGCCCGAGCCGTTGAAGCGCAGGATCGTGCCTTCTGATCCGACCGCGTAGATGTCGTTGGGCCCGCTGCCCCAGATATCGGCGAGCACGGTGTCAGGCGCGATCTCGAGAAAGGTCCAGGTCTTGCCGTCGAAGCGGAAGAGAGCAGAGCCGCTCACGGCGTAGTCGTCGTCCGGCCCGGCGCGCCAAAGGCCCATGTCCGAATGCGATCCGAAGCCCAGCCCGAGGCCGCTCCTCTCGCGTCGCCAGGTCTTGCCGTCGAACCGCAGGAAGGCGTCCTTCGAGGAAAGGACGAGGATCTCGTCCGGTCCTCCCCCGGCCACGGCAATGAAGTCCTCGGGCCCGAGAGGGGGGTTGACGAGCTGCCACCCGTCCGGCGAGCAGCTCGCGGCCACGGGCGGGGCGCCCGAGTCGTCCAGATCCGTGCCGTCACCCGAGCCCGCCGGTCCCGCGTCCCTGCTTGCGAGCGGTCCCACGTGGTAGCAGCCCGCGAGCGCGGCGAGAGGCAGGCAGGCCGCGAGGATCGCACGCGCAAATGCGGCCGAGGCCGTCATGCCGGTTCTCTTCGCGACAGCTCCCACAGGTCGTGCTCCTCGTCGTGGCTCATGAGGTAGGTCGCACCGTCCGCGCACAACAGCTCAAAATATCGGCGGTCGGGCTCGCGCCAACGGCCGAGCACCTCCTTCACTTCCAGGCGCCTTTCGCCCACGACGAGCGCGCGCGGCGTCTCCTCGCCGCGGTAGCCCGAGTAGCAGACGACCTCGACTCTCAAGCTCCCGACCATCCCCTGGTTGTCCCACCCTCGGTCGAAGCGCCGTTCGGCGCGACGATGGCGTGTGCTCGCTCACCCCTATTCGCGCACCCGGACGCGCTGCTCGTCCACGATCCACAGGTGCTTGTCGACGGGCTCGGCGGCAAGCGCCGGAAGAAGCGCGGTGAGCACGTCGAGGACGTGGGGTTTGTCCTGCCGCTCGAGGCGCAGGACGACGATCCCCGTATATTCGGCCGGCGGATAGACCTGGATATTGGCGAAGTGCAGGTCGAGCGTCACGAGCGCGCGGCCTTCGAATCGGCAAGCCTCGGCCACGCCCTGGTCCACTGCGCCCCCGAGCGCCTGGTCGCCAACGGTCACGGCATCGTGTCCCGCAGCACGCAGCAGCTGCGCCGCATCGGTCGGCAGGTTCTCGTCGATCTTGAATTTCATGCCGTGCGCTTGATGGGAAGCACGTGCTCGCGCGCGATCTCGGCGGCGTACCCCATCGCGGCGCGGATGTCGTCGAGACAGAGGGGCGGGTAGCTCTTGACGATCTCCTCGGGCGACAGACCGGCCGCGAGGTTGTCAAGCACGACCGAGACCGGGATGCGCGTGCCGCGGATACACGCCTGCCCGTGGCAGATCACGGCATTTGACGTGATGTGTTCTTTCCAGTCCATGCTTGCCTCCATCATCCCTGACGGCCGTCGCAAGAGGCGGTCGTCGTGAACACTATACCACACAGCGGGATCGTGCGCGGACCAAGGACGAAGGCAACGCGGGAATCACAAAGACCCCACAATGACGGCCTACGGCAGGATCTCGGCGTTCTTGATGTAGTCGAGCTTGGGGAACTTGCTTTTGAGGTACGAGGCGCCCTGCGTGCCGATCATCTGCTGGCTGGGGCCGTTGCCGCTGGGCGCGCCCTCGCCGTACTCGTTGTAGAGGGCGTCCACCGCGGCCATGTCGCGCACCTTGCCGAACGGCGCGAAGCCCATGCGGTCGAGCGACTTGTTGTTCGCGAAGTTGATGAAGAACTGGGTGGTACGGCTGTTCGGGCCGGCCATGGCGAAGGTCGCCATGCCGCGCGCGTTGCTCTGCTTGACCGGATCGTCGTTGATGGGCCTCGCGCGCCACTTCTTGTTGAGCTGCGGCTTGCCCGAGAGCCCCGCCTGCGCCATGAAACCCTTGAGCACCCTGAAGAACGCCACGTCCGTGTAGAAACCGGACCTGACGAGCGTGTAGAAGCGGTCCGCGCCCAGCGGCGCCCACTCGCGCGTCACGTCGATGATCACGTCGCCCTTGGTGGTGACGAGCTTGACCGCGAACGTGGCCGGGGCCTGCTCGTCCTTGTCGGAGTCCTGCGCGTCGGATTTGGCTCCCGCAACCGCGAATCCGGCGGCGACGAGCAGCGAAACGATGACGGCGGCTATGGTCAGATGGTTCTTCATGGCGTCCTCCGTTGTGTCCTGTTGGCCCCGATCCTGTTGGCCCCGATTCTAGCCGCTTTTCGCCGAAAAGGTCTACACTCGCCCGATGGACGGCGTCCTGCTCATCGACAAGCCCGTGGGCCCGACCTCGTTCGACGTGGTGCGCGACGTGCGCAGGTGGGCGCGCGAGCGCAAGGCCGGCCACGCGGGCACGCTCGACCCGCTCGCGTCCGGGCTGCTCGCGGTGTGCCTGGGCGAGGCCACCAAGCTCGTGCCGTTCCTCCAGGACGGCTCGAAGCGCTACCTCGCGCGCTTGGCGCTCGGCTCGGCCACGGACACGGACGACCTGGAAGGGCGCGTGATCCGGGAGGCGTCCGTGCCGCCCCTTGATCGCAGCGTGGTGGAGGCCGCGCTCGTCCGGTTCGTGGGGATCGTGAGGCAGGTGCCGCCCGCGTACAGCGCGCTCAAGCTGAAAGGAGTGCGGCTCTACGACAGGGCGCGCCGCGGCGAGCCCGTGACTCCCGAGGCCCGCGAGGTGGAGATCCACCGCATCGCGCTCGTGGCCCTCGGGCCCGACTGGCTCGAGCTCGACGTGCGTTGCGGCAAGGGCACGTACATCCGCTCGCTCGCCCGCGACGTCGCCCGCTCGCTCGGCACGTGCGGGCACCTCGAGAGCCTGCGGCGCCTCGCGTCCTCGGGGTTCGACGTGGGCGAGGCCGCGCCCCCGGAGCGCATCGAGGCCGCGTCTCGCGAGGGCCGTCTCGACGCGCTCGTGATCCCGCTTGCGCGGGCGCTGCGCTACGCTCCAATCGTGGAGGTCGGCGACGTGGACGCGGCCAGGGTGTTGAACGGCCAGACGCTGCCGCTCGGCGCGGGGCAAGGCCCCGGGGAGGGTGCGCTCGTGCGCATCGTGGACAGCCAGGGCCGGCTGCTCGCGGTGTCGCGAATCGAGGCCGGGTACGAGGGGAACGTGATGCGGCCGCAACGGGGCTTTCGCCCGTAGGAGCGCCGCGTCACGGGACGGGCACGACGCCGAGCGGCTGCGGCTCGCCCTTGGGTGTGCGCGCGTTCACGAAGGGCATGCCGTCGTCGCGGTCCCGGCGCACCGCGACGATCTCTCGGCTCTCGAGGTCCGCGTCCTCCTCGGCCACCACCGTGATGTAATTCTGGCCGTCCTTGAGCGGGATCTCCGCGTCGAAATCCAGGGTGGCCTTGCCGGACTTGTCCGGGTTGGGCTTGAAGTAGACCTTGTCCTCGCCCACGAACACGTACACGTCGCGCACTCTCCTCTCGTCCGAGGCCCGGCCCCGCAAGCTGATCTTCCCGTCGCGGACCACGGGCGCGACCGGATCGAGGGCCAACGCCGGCGGGCCGCTGAGCGGCAGGCTTTGAGGCACCACGACCTTCGTCGCCGGTTGGCCCGCGGATCCCGCCTTGATCACGGAAAGAGAGATCTTCTCAACGCAGTACACGCGCAGATCGAGATCGACCACGGCCAGCTCGAAGCGCGCCGCGTCTCCCGCGAACGACGGCTTCACCTCGAACGAGAAGCTGAGCCGCCTTCGCTCGCCCGGCAGGAGCTTGCGCAGGTCCTCGCGGCCCTTGGTGATGAAGACCTGTTCGCCCGAGAGGTTCTTCAGGGTCGCGTAGGTCGCGAGCGACGGGCCGGCGCCGCGGTTCTCCACGTCGACGGTGAGCGCCACGGTCTCGCCCTTCTCGATGCGGCCGTCGCCGTTGCCCGAGGCCGAGTCGTCGACCGCGTAGCCGTAAGCGAAGCGCGGCCGCGGCATGGCGTCCACGGCGAAGCGCACGGCCACGGGCCTCACCACGCGCCCCTTGGCCTCCACGAACGAAAGCCTCGCGTCGTCGACCCGCGAGATCGAGTCCTTGGGCAGCTTGAACCTGATCTCGCGCTCAACGGTCTCGCCCGGCGCCACCTTTCCGAAGGCGATCTCCTGATCGTCGAGGGAGCGCAGATCGGATCGGGACGAGGCGTGCAGCCGGTAGAGCGTGCCGGGCCCGCCGTTCATGACCTTGACCGCGATGGCGCCGCGCGTCCCCGCAGTGAAGCGGCCCCCATTCGAAGGTCGCGCCTCGACCCGCACATCGGCGGACTGGCCATCGTCGCCCACGCGCCAGTCGATGCCCATCTTCCCGAGGGCCGCGGCCAGGTGGTCCGCCTCCTTGGCGCCCTGCTCGGCCACGACCTCGGCGACGACGCCGCGATCGACGATCGGCTTCGCGGTCCGGGCCAGCTCGAGCGCCAGATCGCGCGCGAACTCCACCTCGAAGTCCGGCTCGAACGGGCGCCCCTCGCCCATCGGCGGCTCGGGCACCCCCGCGTCCGCGTCGCCTTCGGGCCCGACCCGATCGGCCTTGGGCGTCCACAGGTACTCGAGCCGGGCCGCGGACTTCGACACGGCGCCCTTGGCCCGGCCGTCCTCGATGTGGTGGTCGAGATCGCTCTCGCGCCACTCGGCCCCGGCCTCGAGCTCGAGCATGTCCTTGTCCGCGCGCAAGGGAACGGTCTCCACATCCGGCACCACGCCCACGGACTGGATCGAGACGTCGCCGGGCGTGAGGTACTGGGCCGTCGTGAGCTTGAGCGCCGAGCCGTCCTGGAAGTCGAAGAGCGACTGCACCGAGCCCTTGCCGAAGGTGCGCTGGCCCACCACCACGCCCCGCCCGTTGCTCTGCAGGGCGGCGGCCACGATCTCCGAGGCGCTCGCGCTGCCCGCGTTGACGAGCATCACCACCGGGTACGCGGGCTCGTCGCCGTCGTCGGCCGCGCGGCTCACGTCGCGCTCGGCCGGGCCCTGACCCGCGGTGGTCACGATGACGCCGCTCTTCAGGAACAGGTCGCACACCTCGACCGCGGCCTCGAGCAGGCCCCCGGGGTTGTTGCGCATGTCGAGGACCAGGCCGCGGATGCCCTCCTTGCCGAACTCGTCGAGCCGTTTCTTCAAGTGCTCGGCCGTGTTGCCCTGGAAGTCCTTGATGCGCACGTAGCCCACCTGGCCGGGCAGGACCGCCACCGGATCGACGCTCTTCACCTCCACGATGGCACGCACCACGTCGAAGCGCCGCGGCTCGTCCCAGCCCTTGCGCAGGACGTAGAGGGTGACGGTCGTGCCGGGATCGCCGCGCAGCAGGCCCACGGCGTCGTTGAGCGGCAGGTTGACGGTGGAGATTTCGCCGATCTTGACGATCTGGTCGCCTGCCTTGAGGCCCGCGCGGGACGCGGGCGTGCCGTCGAAGGGCGAGATGACCGTGAGCACGCCGTCGCGGATGGAGATGACGATGCCCAAGCCCCCGAACTTGCCCTGGGTCTTGTCCTTCATGTCGCGGTAGACCTCGGGAGAGAGCAGCTGGGAGTGCGGGTCGAGGGTCTGCAGCATGCCGTTGACGGCCGTGTACTCCACGTCCTCGAGCTTGGCGTCGTCCGGGCCAAGGCCGCTCTTCAGGAACGAGAAGATGTCCTTGAAGCGCTTGAGCAGGATCCACGGGGAGCTCACGTCGCTCGTGGGGTAGCTCCGCTCCTGAGCGCCGAGCCGCACCACGAGGGCGTCCTTGTCCTCGCGCACGATGACCTTGGCCACCTGGCCCTGCACCGCACGCATGGCTCCCACGAGCATGGCCCGCGGCGACACACGGCTCGGGTCGATGTAGCGCTTCTGCACCAGGTTGATGGTGCGGTACATGGCCGTGAGCGACTGCATCTCGGCCGGGACCCTGGTCGCGTCGGTCTCCTTCTCGACCGCCTCGCGATCCGGATCGATGAAGAGCCCGGTCCGGCCCGGGCTGAAGAACGTCAGGTACGTCGCCAGGGCCAGGATGGCTCCGGCCGCGAGCGGGCCTGCGATTCTCGTGGCTCTTTTGACCATGAGGGAAGGCAGTATAAGGGCGGGCCGGTGGCGTGTCTACGAGCGCTTGGCCCGTTTTGTCGCCGGGAACCGATCTCTCGCGCTCAAGGAAATCCTCCAGCGCCTTTTTTTTGTGCGCAAGGCCCAAAAGGTGGATCGTGAGGTCAAAGGGGGGAGGCGCGACGGGAGGTGACATGGCCTACACCATTCGTGCTTATGAGCGGGCGGACTTGCCCTTGTCCGAGCGGCTGCCGTCCTTAATCCGCCGGTTCCCGTGCCTGAAGGGAGCCAAGGGCATCGACCCCTGGGACGCGGACGCGTTCTACGCCTGGATCACGGCCCAGGGCGCGAACGGCCCGGCCTTCCACGCGGGCCATCTGGCCTTGAACCTGCACGGCCCCGGACCGTGGCAGCCGTTCGACGCCATCGCCGCGGCCCGGGCGTGGGGCGAGAAGGACCGCGAGGTCTTCGTGAACTGGATGCGCGTCTGGAGGTTCTGACTCGGTGCCGCGGCCCGGGCCTCGATTGACGACCCGTTGAGCCGTCGCTAACAACGGAAATGGAACTTCGCGACATTCCAGATTCTGAGGTAAGCCATCGCAAGATGCTCAGGCAGCTGTGCGTTCTCCTGCACGCGTTGTCCCATGAATCCGTCGGGGCCGTGTCGAGGGAGAGGCTTCTGCGCGACATCTCCAACATCATCATCGGCTTTTCCGGATCGGAAACCGTGGAATGGTGGATCGGGAAGGAAGCGGGAAACCTCCGCCTCGAGCTGAACAGGAGCGGGGAACAGGTCCATTCATGGCAACGGACGGATTCGGCCATGCCCGAGCCTGCCATTGTTTCCGTAATCGAGGACGGCAGGCTTTCGATCAGGTCCCTGCCGAGGGACTCGGAGTACCGATCCCTCCTGGCGCTCCCGCTCGTCTCCAACGGAGCTCCCATCGGCGTGGTCCAGCTCAAGAGCCGGGAGATCGGCAGCTTCTCGCAACAGCAGGCCGACTTCTACAACCTCCTCGTCGAGATCCTGCTCGTGGCCCTCTCGAACCAGAAGGTCGAGTTCGAGCTCAGGGAGAGGGTCAAGGAGTTGAGCTGTCTCTATCAGATCGTCGGCATCGGGGAGCGGCCGGACGCATCCCTGGTCGAGATCCTCACGAGTGTCGCGGACATCCTTCCCGCGGCGTGGCAGCATTCCGACGTCGCCTCGGCGCGCGTCGTCTTCGAGGGGCGTTCGTACGGCGCCGCGGATGTCGATCGGGCCGTGCAGGTGCAGTCGGCGGACCTGGTCGTCAAGGGAGTCAAACAGGGAGTCATCCAGGTTGCGTACCGCGAGGAGCGACCGGCGGCGGACGAGGGTCCGTTTCTCAAGGAGGAACGCAATCTCATCGACGCAGTGGCCACCAAGGCCGCGGGGATCGTGGAGCGGTGCCAGGCGCGGGACGAGAAGGCCCTGCTCGAGGAGCAGCTGCGGCACGCGGATCGGCTGGCGACCATCGGGCAGTTCGCGGCCGGCATCGCGCACGAGCTGAACGAGCCCCTCGGCAACATCCTCGGCTTCGCGCAGCTCGCCGAAAAGATCGACGGCCTTCCCGGCATCGCCAGGAGCGACCTGCGGAAGATCGTGAACGCCGCGATGTACACGAGGGAGATCGTCAGCAAGCTCAAGATCTTCGCGCGGCAGATGCCGTCGAACCGGATCGAGGTCGACTTGAACGCCCTCATCGAAGAGGGCCTGACCTTCGTGGAGTGGCGGTGCACCAAGCAGGGCGTGAGAATCGTCGAGGATCTCGAAGCCGGGCTGCCGCGCATCCGCGCCGATCAGGGCCAACTCTACCAGGTGCTCGTCAACCTGACGGTCAACGCCGCCCAGGCCATGCCCGCGGGAGGCGTCCTGACGATCCGCACGCGCGGGCGGGGCGACGGGGTCGCGCTCATCGTCGAGGACACGGGCATCGGGATGACCGAGGATGTGCGCAAGAAGATCTTCCTGCCGTTCTTCACGACGAAGGGAATCGACCAGGGCACGGGCCTCGGCCTGTCGGTGGTCCACGGTATCGTGACCTCGCATGGAGGCTCGATCGAGGTTCGAAGCCAGCCCGGCAGGGGTTCGGTCTTCGAGATAGCCCTGCCTTGGGGTGGCGAGGCCGGCGGGCAGGACGGATAGGAGATCATGGCGCACGCGAACGGCAAGGGGAGCATTCTGGTCGTCGACGACGCGGCGACGACGATCGAGGTGATTGAGCGCAACCTCGTTTCGGCGGGATACGGGGTCATCACCGCCATGTCCGCAACCGAGGCCATGGACATCCTCGAGGCGCGGGCCGTGGATCTGGTCGTCACCGATCTCAAGATGCCCGGGCCGAGCGGGATGGAGCTCGTCAAATACGTGCGCCAGACCTTCCCCGACACGGAGGCCATGATGATCACCGGTTACGCCACGGTCGAGGGGGCCGTGGAGGCGGTCAAGACCGGCGCCGAGGAGTATCTGGCCAAGCCGTTCACGGACGGGGAGCTGATCTCGGCGGTCGAACGGACGTTCGAGAAGCTCCGCGTCAGGCGCGCGGCGCACTCCGAAGATGCGGCGCCGATCCGGACCCCCATGGGATTCATCGGCGATTCGGCCGCCATGGAGCGCGTCTATCGCGCGATCGCGAAGGCGGCGGTCACGCGGGCCACGGTGCTCATCTCGGGCGAGAGCGGCACGGGCAAGGAGCTCGTCGCCCGCGCCATCCACTACACCGGCCCGCGCTCGGGATCGCCGTTCGTGGCCGTCAACTGCGGCGGGATCCCGGAGGCGTTGCTCGAGAGCGAGCTCTTCGGCCACGTGAAGGGTGCGTTCACCGGAGCGAGCGAGACCAGGGCGGGCTTCTTCCAGACGGCGGACGGCGGAACGATCTTCCTCGACGAAGTGAGCGAGATGACGCTCGGCATGCAGGTCAAGCTGCTGCGCGTGCTCCAGGAGGAGGAGGTGCGCATGGTCGGCTCCTCCCGCACGCGCAAGGTGGACGTGCGTGTCCTCGCTGCGACGAACAAGAGCCTCCCCGCGCTCGTGGTCAAGGGCCTCTTCCGCGATGACCTGTTCTACAGGCTGAACGTCATCGCCATCGACGTGCCCCCCTTACGCGACCGCGGGGACGACGTGCTGGCCATGATCAATCACTTCGCGAGGAAATACGCGGGCGAGTCCGATCGGCCGGTCCCGACCTTCACCGGCGAGGCGTTGCGCGTCCTGCGCGGATACCACTGGCCCGGCAACGCGCGCGAGCTCCAGAACATGATCCACCGCATGGTCGTCATGTGCGACGGGAGTACGATCGACGTGCGGGATCTTCCGGCGCTCATGCACTTCGTCCCGCCGAGAGAGAAGCGCCTCGACCGCACGCTCGTCGAGGTCGAGGTGGAGCACATCCGCAACGTGCTCGACAGCGTGGGCGGCAACAAGACACAGGCCGCGGAGATCCTCGGCATCGACCGCAAGACCCTGCGCGAGAAGCTCAAGCCGCTCAAGCCCGCCCCCTGAGCGTCCTACCGCCCCCGGTACAGCGACGTGATCGGCACGAACGTGACACCGTCGCGCTCGACGCGCTCATCGCCCATGTGGAACAGGTAGCTCTTGACCGGCCTGTCGAAGGATTGCGCGAACTCGCGCAGGTTGCGCAGGTCGCGCCCGGTCGGATGCGCAGTGGCCTTGATCTCGATCGCGTGCAGCACACCATCGGCCTCGAACACCACGTCGATCTCGCGTCCGCCGACGCTGCGGGAGTAGTCGAGCCGGTCCGCGGCGATGAACCCGAGCTTGCGGCGCTTCTCGAGCTCGGCGACGACGAAGCTCTCGACCGTCTGCCCCCTGCTCGGGCCCGCCGAGAGGCTGCCGAGGATGCCGTTGTCCGCGAAGTACGTCTTGGATGCCTTGACAAAGCGCTTTGCCGGGCCGAACTGATGGCCGCGCAAGCGGAACGCGAGCTGCGATTGCAGGATCGACCCCAGGTACTTTCGGGCCGTGATCGGGCTCACGCCCGCCTCGCGCGCAAAGTGGGTCGCGTCGGTGCGAGAGCCCAGGGAGCGCGCCACGTTGAGCAGCACGGAGTGGATCGCCTCGAGGTTCTCGAGGTTGGCGAGGAACATCACGTCGCGGGTGAAATAGGTGTTCTTGTAGCGAGCGAGGATTTCCTCCCTGGCCTCGTCGTCCGCTGCGGTGAGCACTTCCGGGAAGAGCCCGTGGCGCAGGACCTGATCGAGCCGCCGGGCCGCCTCCCGTTGCTCGAGGGGATCTTGTTCGTCCTCGAGCGCGCGGTGGGTGGGTGGTCCCGCATCCTCTCCCCAGCAGGCGGTCGGAAGCGAGACGATGTCGATGCGTCCTGCGAGTGAATCGCCTGCGGCGTCGAGGAGCCCTGCGGAGCTCGAGCCCGTCATCAGGACGTGCGCGTCCTCGTTGTCGATGGCATACTTGACCGCCACGGTGAGCGCGGGGTGCCTCTGTATCTCGTCGATGATGGCGCGGGGCCCGAGGCGCGACACGAATCCCTTGGGATCCTTGCGGGCCAAGGAAAGAAGATCCATGTCGTCGAGCGTCGCGTACGTGTAGCTCGGAAAATTCATCTTTAAGAACGTCGTCTTGCCACACCTGCGGGGACCGAGCAGCAAGGTGGAAGAGCCTTTTATGGATAGCCAACGAGTAAACATGGTTATCTTTTATCATGGATATTCAATAAGTCAACATTTCTAAAAGTCACCATAACTCATGGCGGGTTGCGAGCGTTGCGAAGCGCATGCTCGCAACCCGTTATGAGTTCATCCTGTGTCCACGGCCGCGGATCGGTCATCATGGGCACCACTTCAACGCGTCCAATTGCTCCCGCATCCCGCAGGTACCCGATCAGTCCACGCTTCCAGATGTCGATGCTGTCGCCAAGGTGTGTGCGCTTCATCTCGACACCCTGAATGTCTCAAGAAGTGCCTTCACGAACCCGACCACGTCGGCCTGGATCTCGTCGTCGGGGCCGCCTGCAGGAACTCCGCGACCCTGCGCGGGCCGATGCCCTCGTGGTTGAGGAAGTCGTTGCGCAGCACCTCAAGTGCACGCTGCGCCTCACCATCGACCAGGAGCGGGCGCAAGCAGACCGCCACGTCCTCGACGCCCGCGCCGAAGTTCCGCACGAGGTAGTAGAGGTCGTAGGCGTCCTTGTCCTCGCCGCGCCCGAGGAAAGCGAGCGCCTTGAGCACGACGAAGGCTCCGGGCCCGCAGACCCAGACCTCGCGCGTCGCCTTCTCGCCGAAGATGGTCCTGCCCTCGATCCGGACGCGACGGCGGTCCTGAAACGCGAGCGCCAGACCGGGGGCGATGATGGCGGCGAAGTCCTTCTCGATGTCGCGGAGCTTGCCGCCCTGGTCGGTGGCGAGCGACGGCGAGATGCGGTAGCGCCCCTCGTCGAGAAGCGCGAGCTTGAGCCCCACGTCGAGATCCATCGTGCCGACGTGTGCAGACGCGCCCTCGGGCAACGTCCCCTGATCGATGAGCAGCGACGGGACGAGCCCGCCGACCACCACCACGTCGTTCATCAGGTCGCCGAGCTTGGTGGCGACATAGAGGCAGGTCGCTCGCACGAGCTCGACCTGCTCGCTCTTGTACTCCGACGCTCGCTTGGGCTTGTCAGCCATCACGCCTCCAGGTCAAGAGATCGGTCCGAAGGCGCTCGGCGGCCTCGGATGCCCGTTCAGGGTGGTCCTTGAGGTCGACGTAGATCTGCACGGGGTGGACGCACCGGATGCCGTCCTTCTCGACGGCGCCCTGGAACACGCCCGCATCGTTCGGGACCACCAACCACAGATTCGCACCGCGCGCGTCCTCGCGGCAGCCGAGCCGTTCGAGGAGCGCGGGCGACGGGTCGGAGGGCACATAGACCGTGGCGATCCGGAACGCGGCGAAGCGCGTCAGAGCCCAGGCGCCAGCGAGGCCGGTCGCGGCATGCTCGACCTTGTGCTCAGCCAGTGTGTCGACCACGAAGCGCAGCAGCGCGTCTCCGGAACGAGCGGCGACATGCCCCTGATGCAGGGTGTGCTTCGAGAATTGGTAGGCCTCGCGCCAGGCGTCGAGCAGCAGCGCCGGGTCCTTGGGACGGACAGCTCCACGCTCATCGCGGACGAGGTAGTCGTCCTTCTCCAGGCGAGCCACGAGGCGGCTGACGAAGCCCTCGTCGAGGCCGGTGGAGCGGGCGATCTCCCGCTGGCTGATGTGCTCGGCAGGATGGATGAGGAGCCAGCGCACGATGCGCGAGCTCTTGGGCGCGAACAGGTTTCGAGGTCGGCCCACGGCCTTGAAGCGGTTGGGCTTGCCCTCGACGATCACCCGGATGCCGGGCGCGACGATGTGGGCGTTGCCGCTCAGGTCGAGCCAGCCGACGCCGGCTTCCTCGCAGACCTTGCGACCGACCTCACCCATGAACGGCACTGCGACCAGCGGCACAGCACGTCTGCGGACACGCTTGGCCAGCTCCTGCACCTTCTTCGCGGCCGCCGCGATCGGTGCAGCGCTGGTGGACTTGTGGAACTCGATGACGAAAGTCTGGCCAACGGTGATCACAATGTCGGCGCCGGACGGGTCGCCCGAGCGCAACTCGAGATCCGCCAGGCTGACTCCCAGGAGCCCAGCCAGCGTCTCAGGCACCTTGACCGCAAGGCGGTCATGTTCCGACCGCGAACCCATGCTTGTCTAAATGAGACCATTTGACCGTTCTGTCAAGCGGCATTGTTTAGTCAAGTCGATCTGGCGAACCCGGTCAGAAGAGCGAACGATACCACAGCCATTCCCAGCGGATGGCCGCTTCCCTACTGCACCAACTCGAAGAAGTCGTAGGTGAGCGTCCCTGACTCGATGACGTTCTCGTCGGTCTCGTTGTCCCAGTCGCCGGCGACGAAACGCCGGGGAATTCCCCCCCACCGGAGCACGACTCCCCGTTTCGAAGAGCTGCCCGCGCGTCGCCGGGGCCGAGGTTTGCGCCGATTCCCCAGGAATGTCGGTGAAAGCGCACCACGGGAGCGCTGGCACGGAAGTCGCACAAGTGCCCCGCCGTTCGGAATTGAACAGCGGAGGGAATCATGACGGTGAACAAAAAGAGAATCGAGCCAATCGCCGCGGGCGCCGCGAGGGATCTCAGCCTGTGCTCCACCTGCAACGATGTGGAGACCTGTACTTCTCGGAAGAATTGGCGGGGCCCCGTGGTCTTCTGCGAGGAGTTCGACTGCCGCGCGGCCGCGACAATGTCCGCCCCCAGGCTTGAGGTCGTGTCTGTTGCCCCGCCGCTCGCCGCGGGCCGGATGGGCGGTCTTTGCACGAACTGCGGCCGCCGCACGGAATGCGCCCTGCCCACACATGAAGGGGGCGTGTGGCACTGCGAGGAATACGACTGAAGAGGTGGTTTCCATGGCTGATCTCGGCAAAACGACCGTGCATGAACGGGAACCGGTGGACCCCGAGCTGATCCGGGACATCCTCGCCAAGCACGACGGTGAGCAGGGCGGGCTCATCGCGATCCTCGAGGACATCCAGACCGAGTACGGGTTCCTCCCGGAAGACGCTCTTCGAACCGTCGCCGAGTCGATGGGGCGGCCCTTGATCGACATTTACGGAGTCGCGAGGTTCTACCACTGCTTCAGCCTGAAGCCGCGCGGCAAGCATGTCATCTCCGCGTGCCTCGGCACCGCCTGTCACGTGCGCGGCGCGCCGGCCATCGTCGAGGAGCTCGAGCGGCAGCTCAAGATCCGCGTGGACGAGACGACGCAGGACAAGGAGTTCACTCTCAAGACGGTGAACTGCCTGGGCGCGTGCGCCCTCGGGCCGGTGGCCGTGGTCGACGGCCGCACCTTCTCCAAGCTGCGCAGGTCCAAGGTCAAGCCGCTGCTCGAGCAGGCGGCCGCCGGGAACGACGGGGTCGAGATCGGGAAGGATGTCCGCATCTTCCCCGTGGACGTGAGCTGCCCCCGCTGCAACCACAGCCTGATGGACGACTCGTTCTTCATCGAGGGGCGGCCGTCCATACGCGTCACGGTGTCCTTCAACCACAAGCACGGCTGGCTGCGCTTGGCGTCGCTGTACGGCAGGTACAACGTCTACTCGGAGTACGAGGTGCCTCAGAGCTCCGTCGTCGAGATGTTCTGCCCGCACTGCCACACGGAGCTGACGAGCTCGTGGCAATGCCCCACGTGCGGCGCGCCCATGGTCCAGATGATCGTGAGGGGCGGCGGCGTCGTGCGCATCTGCTCGCGCCGCGGGTGCTGCGGCTCGAGAAGCCACATGCTCGACTTGATATGAGGTGAAAAGATGGCGCGGTTTGGTTCCATTGAAGAGCTGCACGGTTTCAGGGAGATGCTGCGCGACAACCCGCAGGGGAAGCGCCCGCGCATCGTGGTATGCGCCGGCACGGCGTGTCAGGCCTCAAGCTCGAGCGACATCATCCGGATCGCGAAGAAGCACATCATCGAGGAGAACCTCTTCGACAGGATTTCGATCGGAATCACGGGCTGTCACGGGTTCTGCGAGATGGGGCCGTTCGTGCTGACCCTGCCCCAGAACGCGTTCTACGCCCAGGTCAAGCTCGAGGACGTGCCGCGCATCATCGGCGCGGTGCTGGCCGGCGCCTACGTCGAGGATCTCCTGTACCGGGATCCGAAGACCGGGGAGGTGTACCGCAGCAGGGACGACATCCCGTTCTTCAAGAACCAGCGGCGCTCGATCCTGGGACTCAACCAGCACGTGGATCCCATCCGGATCAACGACTACGTGGCGGCCATGGGCTACCAGGCCCTCGAGCTGGCCCTCGGCCGGAAGGACCCCGCGTGGGTCGTGGGCCAGGTGAAGAGATCGGGGCTGCGGGGCCGCGGCGGCGCGGGCTTCCTGACCGGCGCCAAGTGGGAGCTGCTCGCGCGTGCGAACGGGTCGTCCGGAAAGTACCTCGTGTGCAACGCCGACGAGGGCGACCCCGGCGCGTACATGGATCGCAGCATCCTCGAGGGCAACCCGCACAGCATCATCGAGGGGATGACCATCGGCGCGTACGGCACCGGGGCGACCGAGGGCGTAGTCTACGTGCGCAACGAGTACCCGCTCGCGATCAAGCACCTCACCATCGCCCTCCGGCAGGCGCGGGACATGGGGCTCCTCGGCGAGAACATCCTCGGGACCGGCTTCTCCTTCGACGTCTCGGTGGTGCGCGGGGCGGGCGCGTTCGTGTGCGGCGAGGAGACGGCGCTCATGCGGTCGATCGAGGGCAGGACGGGCGAGCCGCGCCAGAGACCGCCGTTCCCGATTGAGAAGGGCATCAACGGCAGGCCGACGTCCATCAACAACGTGGAGACGTGGGCGAATGTCCCGTTCATCTTCCGGCAGGGCGCGGACGAGTTCGCCCGGGTCGGGACGCCCGGCAACTCCGGCACCAAGATCTTCAGCCTCGTCGGCAAGATCAGAAACACGGGCCTCGTCGAGGTGCCCATGGGCGTGACGATCCGGCGGATCGTTTACGACATCGGCGGCGGGCCGTCGGGCAAGGCCCGCATCAAGGCCGTGCAGACCGGCGGGCCGTCCGGCGGTTGCATCCCGGCCGAGAAGTTCGATCTCGCCATCGACTACGACAGCCTGGCCAAGGCCGGCTCGATCATGGGCTCCGGCGGCATGATCGTGATGGACGAGAACACGTGCATGGTGGACGTGGCGCGGTACTACATGAACTTCCTGCGCAAGGAGTCGTGCGGCAAGTGCTTTACCTGCCGCAAGGGCACGCAGCGCATGTACGAGCTCCTGGACGACATCACCAAGGGGCGCGGCAGGCTCGAGGACCTCGACCTGCTCAAGGAGCTTGCGGTCGCGGTGAAGGAGTCGACCATGTGCGGGCTCGGCCAGACCGCGGCGAACCCCGTGCTCAGCACGCTCAAGTACTTCCGCCACGAGTACGAGCGGCACATCGTCGACAAGAGGTGCGACGCGCTCGTCTGCAAGGAGCTGACCGGCGCGGCGTGCCAGCGGACGTGCCCGCTGGGCACCGAGGCGTGGCGCTACGTGGCCCACATCCGGCGCGGGGAGTACGATCAAGCGTACCGCGTGATCCGGGAGGCGAACCCCTTCCCGTCGGTCTGCGCGCGGGTGTGCAACCACCCGTGCGAGAGCCGGTGCAAGGCGGGCGACGGCGGCAACCAGCCCGTGGCGATCCGGGCGCTCAAGCGCTTCGTCGTCGATCGCGTGGATCCTTCCGTCTACAAGGCGAGCAAGGCCGCGAAGAGCACGCCGCCCCCCCCTCGCGTGGCGATCGTGGGAGCCGGGCCGGCCGGGCTCGCAGCCGCCCATTACCTCTCGCTGCAGGGCTACCCCAGCACGGTTTTCGAGTCGGAGGACCGTCCCGGCGGCATGCTGTGGGGCGGCATCCCGGAGTACCGGCTGCCGCGGGAGACCCTGCGCAAGGAGATCGATGCCGTCGTCGACGGCAACGTCACGCTCGAATGCAAGAAGAGGCTGGGAGTCGACATGACGATCGGCGGCCTTTTCGCGGAGGGCTTCAAAGCCGTCTTCCTCGCGCTCGGAGCGCACAAGAGCCGGCGGCTCGGGCTCGAGGGTGAGGACGTGGCCGGCGTCCACCCCTCCATGCAATTCCTCAAGGCCTACAACCTGCGGGGGGAGAGCTTGGCTCAGGGTCACGTCGGCGTCGTCGGCGGAGGGAACTCGGCCGTGGACGCGGCGAGGCTGGCGCTCCGGCAGAAGGGCGTGAAGAGCGTTACGATCTTCTACCGGCGCACCCGCGAGGAGATGCCGGCCTTCGAGGAGGAGATCGAGGAGGCGCTGCACGAGGGCGTGCGGCTCGAGGTGCTGGTCGCGCCGACACGCATCCTCTCGAAGAGCGGCAAGCTCACCGGCGTCGAGCTCCTGAAGAACGAGCTGGGGCCCCTGGACGCCTCGGGCCGCCGCGCGCCGGTCCCCGTCGCGGGATCGGAGCACGTCGTCGAGCTCGATACCCTGATCGTGGGCATCGGCGAGGAGCCGACCGTCGAGTGCGTCACGGGGGAAAACGGGACCAGCGTCGGCCTCGTGGACGGCAACCGCGTCAAAACGGACTGCCGCACGATGAGCACCAGCATGCCGGGCGTGTTTGCGGGCGGCGACGTGGAAACCGGCCCGAAGACCGTCGTGGACGCCATCGCCGCGGGCAAGAAGGCCGCCGCGATCATCGGCAGGTACTTGCGCGGCGAGGCCCTTGAGCAACCGGCGGTGCCGGCGCTGCCGCGGATCTACGTGGAGCCGATGCCGTCCGGGGACGGGGATGCCATGGATCTGCCGCGGGTCGTCCCGGCCACCCTCAAGGTGGAGGCGAGGCGGTCGTGCATGGCCGAGGTGGAAGGCGTCGTGTCCGAGACGGACGCCGTGCGGGAGGCATCCCGGTGCCTGAGGTGCGATCTCGAGTTCACGCAGCCGAAGCCCGCCGCAGTGAAAGAGTCGGCGTAGGAGGCCCACGCTATGATCACCTTGAACATCAACGGCCTCAACGTCTCAGTCGAAGAGGGCACCACCGTGCTCGAGGCCGCGCGTTTCATCGGCTTCCCGATCCCGACCCTGTGCCACATGGACGGCCTCAGCCCCTACGGGGCCTGTCGCGTGTGCCTCGTGGAGATCGGGAAGGAGCCGAGGACGAAGCTCGTGTCGTCGTGCACGTATCCAGCAGAGGAAGGGCTCGTGGTCCGCACGGCATCCTCGCGCGTGGTCCGCACGCGCAGGATGGTCATCGAGCTCCTCCTGGCGAGCTGCCCGCAGTCCAAGGTCATCCAGGACCTGGCGTCGTCCCATGGCGTGAACAAGCAGCGCTTCAAGCAGGAGCACGACGACTGCATCCTGTGCGGCCTGTGCGTGCGCATGTGCTCGGAGCAGATGATGGCAAAGGCCATCGGCTTCAGCGGCAGGGGGAACGAGAGGGCCCTCGGCACGCCGTTCAACGTCAAGTCCGAGGCATGCAGGCAGTGCGGCGGGTGCATCTACGTGTGCCCCGCGTGCCAGCTGCGCTGCTCCTACACGGAAAAGGACAGTCCCGTCTGCGGAGGCTGCCAGAACCTGCCCCCGCCGTGTCTCGAGAAGGAGAAGTTCGACGACATGATGTGCTTCATGTCGCCCTGTGTCGCCTGTGAAATCGCCCCGAAATGATGGTCAGAAAGGAGCTGCAAACCATGTCGTTTTCAAGGACAAACGCGTCGGCCGCAACACTCACCAAGAACAGGACCGAGGGATCGATCCAACACAGCTCGGGCATGTGCGTCACGTGCGTCGACGGGTGCATCGGCATGTGCGAGATCGGGAAGTCGGCCTACCGCGGCCACGAGGTGATCTACCCGCAGCCCTTCGGCGTGATCACCACGGCGGCCGAGAAGGATTACCCGGTCGACTATTCCCATTTCAGCATCATGGGCGGGGTCATCGGGGCCAAGGGCATCGAGGCCGACAGCGACAAGGCCGTCTTCCCTGCGGTCAATCTCGAGGTCGTGTTCGGCCGCGACCGCGGGATCAAGTTCAGGTACCCGTGGCTCATCCCCGGCATCGGCTCCACCAACATCGCCAAGAACAACTGGGAAGGGCTGGCCATCGGATCGGCGCTGGCGGGGACGGGGCTCACGATCGGCGAGAACGTGGCGGGCATGGATCCCGAGGCCGTGATCAAGGACGGGCGCGTGGTCGACACCGCCGACCTGAAGCGCAGGGTGCGGCTCTACAAGGACCATCAGCGCGACGGGTATGGCGCGATCATCGTGCAGGCCAACGTCGAGGACGCGCGCCTCGGGGTCCAGGAGTACGCCATCGAGAAGCTGGGGGCGCAGGCCGTCGAGATGAAGTGGGGCCAGGGCGCCAAGAACATCGGCGGCGAGGTGAAGATCCGCGAGCTCAAGAAGGCGCAGATGCTCCATCAGCGGGGCTACATCGTCCTGCCCGATCCCACCGATCCCGTTGTGATTGCAGCCTTCGAGCACGGCGCGTTCAAGGAGTTCGAGCGGCACTCCCGCGTGGGGATGGTAGACGAAGAAGCCTTCGCGCGGCGAGTGGAGCAACTGCGCAAGGCCGGCGCCAAGTACATCTTCCTCAAGACCGGCGCCTATCGTCCGGCAGCGCTCGCCCTCGCCGTGTCGTTCGCCTCCAAGTTCAAGCTCGATCTGCTCACCGTGGACGGCGCCGGCGGAGGGACCGGCATGAGCCCCTGGCGCATGATGAACGAATGGGGCCTGCCGCCGGTCGCGATCCACTCGCTGCTCCACGGCTACGTGAAGCGCGTGGCCGAGGCCGGCGGGCACGTCCCGGCCATCGCCGTGGCCGGCGGGTTCTCGTTCGAGGACCACATCTTCAAGGCACTGGCGCTCGGCGCGCCCTATGTGAAGCTGGTCGGCATGGCGCGCGCCCCGATCGCCGCCGCCATGGTCGGCAAGACCATCGGCCAGGCCATCGACAGCGGCAACCTGCCCGTCTACGTGGAGCGGTTCGGGAGCAGCAAGGACGAGATCTTCGTCACGTCCGCCTCCCTTCGCGAGGAGATCGGCCACAAGGAGTTCGAGAGCCTGCCCGCGGGCGCCATCGGCCTGTACACCTACTACGAGCGGCTGGCCCAAGGCGTCAGGCAGCTCATGGCCGGCAGCCGCAAGTTCGCGCTCGAGCACATCTCCCGCGACGACATCGCGTCCCTGACGCGCGAGGCCTCCGACATGAGCGGCATCCCCCACATCATGGACGTGGACAAGGCCGAGGTCGAAGGTATCCTTGGCGGCCGCGCCGCACGCTCGAAGAGCGCCAAGGGTTAGTCCTGCGTCCCGGCCGCGCCGCGCTTCCGCTTGACCCACGGGCCTTCATCGGCTAGATGACATCCTCTTCACGCAAGGGCGCACGGGGCGTCCTCGCTGACTCCTTGCTCCGGGCTTTGCTCCCGGGGCTTGACCCAGAAGGAGGCTCTCATGGCCAATCCATTGCCCAAGCACAGGGCGCGGGAGTACGAGACGATCTTCATTCTCGACCCCGAGTGCCCCTCGGACGTGACCGACCAGATCGCGGCGCGCCTTCGGGACGTGATCGCGAGATTGGAAGGCAAGCTGCTGCGCGCCGAGAACTGGGGCCGCAGGCGGCTCGCCTATCCGGTCCGCAAGCACAACAAGGGAATCTATATCTACCTCAAGTACCTGGGGTACTCGGACATGGTGGCCGAGCTCGAGCGCAACCTGCGCATGATCGAGCGCGTCATCAAGCACATGACGGTCAAGCTCGAGGAGGACGTGAACCCCGAGACCAAGGCCGTGCGCGACGAGGACATCTCGTTCGTTCCGCAGTTCGAGGAGGAGATCGACGAGCCCGCTCCCCCCGCTCCGGTGGAGGCGGCGGAGCCCGCGGAGAGCGACGCCCCGGCGTGCGCCAGCTCGGGCTCGGTCGAGCTGGCCGAGGGAGAGGAAAACGAAGACGCTGACACGTCCGACGCGGGCGACGAGCCCGGGTCGGACGAGGAAGAGAAGTAGGAGGGCGCCATGTCGGAAAGACCGAAAGCAGATGGACGCCGCCGTGGTCGGAGGCGCCGGGTGTGTAGGTTCTGCGCGGACAAGAACCTGAAGATCGACTACAAGGACGCGCAGGGAATCCGCTACTTCATCTCGGAGCGGGGCAAGATCGTGCCGCGTCGTATCTCGGGCAACTGCGCCAAGCACCAGCGGCAGATCTGCGTAGCCATCAAGCGGGCGAGAAACATCGCCCTGATGCCCTTCACGGCGTCGAACAGGTAGGAGGGAGCCATGAAGGTCATTCTTCGCGAGGACGTGGCCCACCTCGGAAAGCCCGGGGCCGTCGTGTCCGTGAAACCCGGCTATGCCCGCAACTTCCTCATCCCGCAGGGGCTCGCGGCGCTGGCCACCTCGCGCAACATCAAGATGATGGAGCACGAGCTCAAGGTCATTGAGCGCCAGATCGACACGTCCAAGGCCGAGGCCGAGGAGGTCAAGCAGCGCCTGGCCGCGGTCAGCGTCACAGTGGCCAAGCAGGCCGGCGAGAGCGACAAGCTCTTCGGCTCCGTGACCACCAAGGACGTCGAGGCGGCGCTTGCCAAGGAAGGCATCACCGTGGACCGCAGGCGCATTGTCATCGCCGAGGCGATCAAGGCCCTCGGGGTCTACACGGTGCAGGTGAAGCTGCACGGCGGGCTCGCCGCCGACCTCAAGGTCTGGGTGGTGCGCCAGTAGGATCCTCACCGCAAGGGGGAACGATGGCCAAGCCGCCTTCGAATCTTCAAGGTCAAGGGTCGAAGCCCGCCCCGTCCGAGGGGCGCGTCCCTCCCTACAGCCAGGAGAGCGAAGCCGCGGTGCTCGGCGGCATCCTGCTCAAGAACGACGCGCTTCCGGCCGTGCAGGAGATCCTCAACTCCGAGGACTTCTACGTGGAGGCGCACCGGCGCATCTATTCGGCCGTGGAGGCCCTGTCGGCCGCGTCCCAGCCCGTGGATCACGTAACGCTCGGCAATGAGCTCAAGAAGCGCGGCGACCTGGACAAGATCGGGGGGGTCAAGGCGCTCGCCGACCTGACCGAGCACGTGGCGACCGCGGCCAATGTGGAGCACTACGCGCGCATCGTGAAGGAGAAGGCCGCGGTGCGGCGCATGATCTACGCCGCGGCGCAGGTCATGGCCGACGGGTACGGCGACTACGGCGAGGCCGAGGAGTTCCTGGACGCGGCCGAGTCGGCCGTTTTCGAGGCCGCGAAGCAGCGAATCCGTTCGCCCTACCAGCACATCACCGAGATCCTGAACAAGACGTTCGGCGAGCTCGAGCTGGCCGCGGGCCGCGGCGGCGAGATCACGGGCACGCCCTCGGGCTTCGCCCTGCTCGACAAGAAGACCGCCGGGTTCCAGCCGTCCGACCTCGTCATCCTGGCCGGCCGCCCGTCCATGGGAAAGACCGCGCTGGCGCTCAACATGGCCGTCAACGCCGCGATGAAGACCAAGTTCCCGGTGCTCATCTTCTCGCTCGAGATGTCGAAGGACCAGGTGGCGCGCCGCATGCTCGCCGCGGAAGGGCGCGTGGACGCGTCCAAGATGAGGTCCAACTCGCTCGCCAAGGACGACTGGCCGCGGCTCATCGAGGCGGCCAACCGCCTGTCGCAGACGCGCATCTACGTCGACGACTCGCCGGGCATCACGCCCCTCGAGATCCGAGCCAAGTGCCGGCGCCTCGCGGCCGAGGGCAGGCCCGCGCTCGTGGTCGTCGACTACATGCAGCTCATGCGCGGCGGGTCGCGCCGCACCGACAACCGGGAGCAGGAGATCTCCGAGATCTCGCGATCGCTCAAGGGGCTCGCCAAGGAGCTCGACATCCCGATCGTCGCCCTGTCCCAGCTCAACCGCGCGGTCGAGAGCCGCACGGACAAGCGGCCCATGATGTCGGATCTGCGCGAGTCCGGGGCCATCGAGCAGGACGCGGACCTCATCCTCTTCGTGTACCGCGACGAGTTCTACCACAAGGACTCCGACAAGCAGGGCATCACCGAGATCATCATCGGCAAGCAGCGCTCCGGCCCGATCGGGACGGTGGAGGTGCGCTTCTTCAGCGAGTACACGCGTTTCGAGAACCTGGCCGAAGGCGGGGAGCCGGAAGGCTACTGAGGTGGCCGCTTCGCGGTGCCCGGCCCACTAGGGCGATTTCCCGGCAGCGGCGGCCAGCACGGCGCGGTAGCGCTCCTTCCACCCCAATCGATCGAGCGGCAGGCGCCCGAAATCGCACAGCGCCGGCTCGGCGCGGCAGTAGGCGCCGTCGGTGAGCTGATCCAGGATCCAGTGGGGCACGTCGAAGTGGTGCATGAGCGGCACCTTCACCACCTGCCCGGCGACGACGAGGAGCAGGAAGGTCTCGTGCTCGACCAGGTCGGGAAAGCGCTGCGGCAGGCCCGACCGCCCCGTGTAGCCGAGGCGCCTGTAATCGCGCTCGCCATCGGGCAGCGTGGGCAGGTGATCGCCGACCACCACCACGATCCCGGTCGGATCGAGCTTCAGGAGCTCGAGCAGATACCGGTGCAGCGCGGCGGTGCGGTAGCGCATCTGGTTGGCGATGCGCTGCAGCTCGGCCTGCGGCGGCTCGATCGCGACCACGTCCGGGAAACGCCGCGGATCGGATTCGAAGGGCCAGTGGCCGTACAGGGTCAGCACGTAGTTGAGGAACGGCCGGCCCTCCCGAACCAGGGGACGGACGCGCGCGAGGTTCTGCGGGAAGAGGTCGCCGTCGAACAGGTTCGGGTCCCCGTTGTCGAGCCGGAGGGACGGCGTCCCCGGCGCGGAGAAATGATCGCCGAAGATGCGCTCGGCGAAGCCGAGACCGGGGTAGGCGAGGCGCATGTTGGCGTACACCGGACCGCCGGGAAAGCTGAGCACGGTCCGGTACCCCGCCCGGCGCAGGTGGTTGGGCAGGCAGGGCGCCTGCGTCCCGTCGAACGCCAGGAACTCGATCCCGTACAGGCGCAGGGACGGGACGCCGCACAGGAGCTCGAACTCCGCCCGGGCGGTCTCCCCGCCGAAGCTGGGCGAGAGCGACGCGCTCACGCGGTCGCCGAGCCAGGCCGTGAAGCCCTCGTCGAGCGGCGGCCGGCTGAAGCGCACGCCGTTCATGAGCCGGACGTCGAGGAAGCTCTCCATCACGATCAGGTGGACGTTTCGAGGGCGGATCCGTCGGCGCAGCGCATCGTCGAAGGACATGCCGACCTTGGCCGGGCTCTTTGCCCGATCGAGCTCCTCGAGGAACGACAGCCGCCGGGCGTCGCGCATGAAGACGGTGTAGAGCCGTCCCCAGCGCTCGGCGGTCGGCTGGTCCGACCACTCCTCGTCCGGCGTGATCCGGTTCATCCATTCGTAGGTCCGGCCCGGAAGCGCGAAGACCATGAGGAACCAGATCGAGGCGAGGAGCGCCACGGGCAGGTTGCTCGGGCGCCACCAGCGGGCTCGCCGGTCGATCGCGGCGAGCCAGAGCGCGGGCGGTGCGAGCAGGGCGAGGCACGCGAGCAGCATCGGGAGCGCCGACATGTGCCGCAAGAGGTCCGGCAGCTCCGCGAAGTCCTTGAAGCAGAGCACCGTGCCCAGGGACACGAAGACGGCGTCGTGGATCGCGTACAGCGACACGAGGGGCAGCGCGGCGACGAGGCCTCTCATGCGGTTGTGGCGCAACGGAAGCTGCAGGAAGGCGTAGAGCAGCAAGAGGAGGGGCAGCTCGGTCAGGAGCTGGGTCCACTCGAAGGTCAGGGTCCGAGGATCGGCCAACCGGCAGTAGGCCAGCCAGGCCAGCACGAAGACGCCGTAGCGCAGCAGGAAGCTGCGCATCTTCATTCCGCTCTCCCGACGCCGGTGAGCAAGCGCGCCAGCCGCTCCTCGTCCACCTTCAGGTAGATTGTCTTTTCCTTGACGAGGCGCACCGCGCCCGGCGGTGCCCCGCGCGGCTTCTGCACGTAGCGCCGCCGGGTGTAGGTCACTTCCACGTCCTTCGCGCCGCGGGCGTCCGAGAAGTGTGCGGCCAGCAGCGCCGCGTCCACGAGCAGATCCGCGCTCGGAGTCTCGCCGCGCCCGAGAGGCACGACCACGTGGCTCCCGCGCATGCCCCGCACGTGGAGCCACAGATCGTCCGGGCGCGCGAGGCGCACGGTGAGCGCGTCGTTGTCCGCGGCCGAGCGTCCCACCCATGCCGGCCGGCCGCGTTCCACCGCGAGCTCCCGGTACGGAAGACGCTCGCCCTGTCGACGTTTGTTCGCGTCCGGCCGTGCGGCCGTGCCCAGGAGGTGCGCGGGCGCCGTCCCAAGGACCGCGGCCGGGTCGTCGGCGTGCTCGAGCTCCTGCGCCAGGGCCGCGACGGCGGCCCGATCGGTACGCGCCGCAGTGAGGCGTTTTTCGATACCGGGGAGCGCCTTGCGCAGGCGGCGCGCCTTGTCGAAGAGGCGCTCCATGTTGGTCACGGGATCGAGCGACGGACACAGCGCGATTGTGGCGGGATGTCCCTCCCAATCGACCACCTCGAGGTTCGCCATGCCCTTCTTCGCGAGGCGCAGGTTTGCCTTGAGGAGCTGTCCCATGAGACCGAGCCGCTCGGCTTCGGACGCCCGCCGCAGATCCGCTTCGAGCGCGGCGACGAGCCGATCGAGGCGCTTGCCCGCCGCCGCGAGCTTCCGGGAGGCCGTGGCCACGACCCTGTCGCGCTCATGCCGGCTCTCGGCTTGCGCGTAGAACGCCTCGATGCGCTCCTCCAGATCGGCACCCGGCGCGAACCGCGACGGCCGCTCCTGCACCGGATGCGGCAAGGGCGCGACGTACGGACAACCCGGGTCGAGCGCACGGCGCTCGGAGCGGTTGGGATGGAACAAGCCCGCCACCACACCCGACGCGTCGAGCCAGAACAAATTGGCGTGACGCGAGGTCAGCTCCGCCACGAGCGTCCCGCGCCGCTCGCCCGAGGCCAGGTCCACGAGCACGGTGCGATCGCCCATGTGCTGCCGCACCGCCTCGACCCGCAGGCCCACGGCGCAGCCGCGCAGCAGCATGACGAAGGGGTGCGGCGAGGACGCGGCCTTGGGACGGGCCCGGATCCGGCCGATGCGCGTGAAACCCGCCGCGAGCACGATCTCGAGGTGGTGCGTGGCGCCCGGCGTGCGCAGCTCGAGCGCCACCCGGTCGCGGGCCTCGGGCGAGATCGCGTTCTGGACCACCGCGCCTTCGAGCGCGACCTGAAGGCGTTCCACGACCAGGGCGATTTCCGTGGCCGAAAGGCTCATGTCCCTCCTTTATGTGGAAGCCGTTCAATTGACCCGGCGCAATCCCGATGTTACACTATTACTGGAAGAATGAAATTGGGCCTTGAACCGGGGCCCAGGGAGAATCGGAATGCTGCCCGCGTACATCATAGACGATATCCTGAAGCGGCAGCGGGAGCGGGATCAGGAGCGGTCGAGTGAGCTTCGCATCGACCAACCCGATCTCTGGGAGCATATCGAGGAACAGGCTCAGGAAGACCGTGAAATGCCTGCGGATCCAGGCGTAATAATTGTCGATTTCACGCTTTGAGACTTTTCCTCCGGTCGACCCGCCACTGAACGCATGAACCAGCTTGTGCGCAGAGGGTTCCTTGTTGCCATGACCCTGCCTTTGCTCGTCGCGGGCTGTTCCCGCGGCTGCGGCGGCGAACACGGGGCAGGCATCGGCCCATCGGCCGCGGGACCGGGACCGTGGAAGCTGTTCGCGATCGGCTCGTCCCAGGCCCAATTCGTGGACGCTGCCAAGGCCCTGGCCGGCGGCAAGGCCGCACCCGTAGAGCCCGCAGTTTCGTGCGGGTCGCAGGCCAGGCTCGAGGTGCCGGATCCGGAGCGCGGGATCGTGGAGGAGCGACCGGCCGGGGGCCACGCTGTCTCGAACTGCGCGGTGCAGCAGGCGTCGTTCCCCAGCCAGCCTTCCTTGCGGCTCGTGCGCGGCGAGTTCGTGGACAGGGCTCTCGCCCGCGTGACGTTCCTGTTCGCGACCGAGGCCGAGGCGGGTCTGCGGGCCGAGCTCGAAAAGCGCCTGGGCGAGGGAGGAAAACGCGACCTGCGCGAGCCCGTGGGCGCGGGCGGCGGGGAACGCGAGGTCATGCTGTGGACGCGGGGTGATGAGCTTTGGATGCTGTCGCGAGGATCAAGCGGGCTCGCGGTGGTGGTACGTCAGGATCTGCGCCTCTCCCGCGCGCTGCCGGCTCCCCTGCCCCCGTCCGTACGCGGCAAGCCCGTGTCCCTCGACGACATCGGCATCGGCCGGCTCGACCTCAAGGCCCCCATACCGAACGTGGATGGGATCCTGGTGCGCGACGAGTAGTGGGACAGATGTCTCGAGTGCGGCGCAATGAACCGGGGATGCGACGAGATCCTGGCATGGACATGGGGGGAATCACGATCCTTGCCGCACGCAGCGGGTGCCGGTGGCGCTGGGGTAGGGATTCTGGGACTTGGACGCCGTGTACAAGACCCCATATTCGAACCCGACCTCCCATGCGCGCACCGGGTCCGTGTCCGGATCTCCGGGCCAAACCTCCCAACCACCCACATGTGTCGTCGACGACCAGAACCAGACGCTTGCCGTCGCGTTGGGAAACGCAGCGAGATCAATGGCCGGGGTCAGACGACGGGTATCGACGATCGTCCAAGTCTCCTTGAGGTCCGGCAGGCGCCAGTCGCCGTATCCGCCCCAGAGGAGGGACTCGCAGTAGGCGAGCGCTTCGGTCCACGCCAGGGCCTCCGGCGCGCCCGAGCAATCAGTTCCCTCCTGCCCCGCGGCGCACCCTTGCCAGATCAGGCCCGTCGCCTTGTCTGTCACGATCGTCTCGCCAGGCACTGGCTCGGTGCGCGTCAGGCGCTCTGTCGGCCGCGGCGTGGGCGTTCCGCGAACGCATAAGATTGGATTGGTATAACCCACATACGTTACACTCGGCTCGCCGCTGCCGAAGGAGACCGTTCGTGCGTTTTCGTAACTCCCGGTGCTGTCCTCACCGGCGTAGGAAGAAGTCCAGAACTCTCCCAATCCCGGACCATAGTGGAACATCGACGTGTCGAGCGCCGGCGCGTCGCGACCCATGTCCGCGATCGTGAAGAGCTCGTAAGCATCGGGCACACGCCAGTCGTCCAGGCCGGCCCAGGTCAAGGCGTCGCAATACGCGAGGGCCTGGCTCCATTTGTAGCCGACCGCCTTGCCGCTCTCACATTCGCTGCCGCTGAGATCCGCCGGGCAGGCCTGCCAGACGAGGCCCGTTACGTTGTCCGTCACGATTGGTTCACCGGAGGTCGGCTCCGTGCGGTCGAATCGTTCTGTGGATGTATGGGAGACGTCCCAACCGTATTGCGCGTCCTGGCCGCAGTAGGGCGTCTGCGCGCACGTCGCTGCGCCGACCGAGCCCGGACAGCTCATGGGCTCGACGTCGTTGCCGTAACACTGCCTCTGCCCCGTGTCCGCCAACGGGAAGTGGGGGGCGGGCGGGTTGCAGGCGAATGTGCCGCACCCGGGTGACTGGCAAGCGCCGTCGATACAGATGTCATAGGACCGATCCGGTTCCGTGACGAGGCTGCACAACGTGAAGTCCGGCTTTCCCGCGCACTGCGTGTCGGTGTTCGTTTCGGTATCGTCGTCAGTATCCGTATCGCTGTCCGCATCCGCATCGCCGTCACCCGGACCGCTGTCGATTTCGTTGTTCGAAACGTTCAACGAGCAGGCGCCGTTCGGAATCAAAACGATCAGCACCCCATATGCTAGCGCTCGGAGTGGAAATGCCTTCATGGTCTGCCTCAGACGAATCACCGGAATTTCCTTGAAAAGAGCGTTCGCACGACGCGGAATCCGAGATTGTATCCTTTGCCATCTGCCTGGATGTGCTGCGCGGCACGGACGCCATTGGCAGGGAAACTGCTCATTCCACCCTGGGCCACATCGACGCATGCTGCAACCACACTGGTATTCCGTTTCTTCAACACAACCCCACTCGTCCTCCGCGGCGCAACCGTCTCCGATCATGCCCGTACAGCAGGAGAGATCATAACACGCTTCCAAACCGTCCTTGTTCGAGAGCGCATTCGCAGTCTTCTTTTTCCGTTCAATCTCATGATCCCGAACGGACACAACGAGCCACGTACGGATAGCTCCCTTCGACGCTGCCCACCGCCCCCGAGAAGTAAACGAGCCACGCGACGGAATATGATGGGACGCAGGACGACGACCAGTATCCGTCACAGTCCCCCTCGATCTCGGTCGGCCAGTAGCACCCGTTGTCCGGCCCTCCGCCGGTACCACAGACGTGACACTCATCGTAGTTATAGCAGGAGGAGGAGTCCAGGAGACAATCGTCGGTCACGCCGCAGACCCCGCCCGTCTCAATTGCAGCGCAACCGCGGACGAGAGAGCGAAGCTCGCTGATCGTAGGCACGCGCCAGTCGTCTCGGCCACAAAGTGTGAGCCCGTTGCAGTGGCTGACTGCCGATTGCCAGTCCATCTCCTCTCCGGACGGCGTCACCTGCCAGGTGAGGTTGCTCGCGGAGTCGAACCACTCCTCGGCGCAATCGGCGTCGCCATCGGCGTCCGCGTCGGAATCACCGTCCGCATCTCCGTCCGCGTCGGCGTCGGCCGTTCCGGTCCCCGTATCCGAGCCGGTGTCGTCGTCCGATCCGGAGCCGCCGCACCCGAGAGTCGTCATGCCCAACATCAGCCCCAGCACCGTCAGCCAGTTCATCGTCTTCATGATTCGCCTCCTGTTTCCCGTCGTCCTGAACCGCCCCGGTGAACAAGCGTAACAGAACGTCGCGGCGTGAGGGGAAATCGGGGACCTTCGACGACGAGCGCGAGGTCTCGATCCGGGAGTCGGGCGGCGAGCTATCTGGCCTTGGCCACGTACTCCGAGACGAAGTAGCGCAGCGCGACCGGCAGGAGCGCGCCGTGGGCCGCCTCGCCCTCGCCCGTGTCCACCACGAACGCCCGGGCGAGCCCGTCGTGCGTGCCCGCGCAGTTGAACGCGTGCTTCCTGAGCTTGGCGCCCGGATGGGGCTTGGGGCAGCCGCCGTTGAGCTTGATGTCGCGCTGCGCGTAGGCCTTGGCGAAATCGAACGCGGCCTGGTACTCGGGCCGCTGCCGGGGCTCGAACCCCGCGGTCTCCACGGAGTGCACGCTCACGACGTGGATTTTCCGCTTGTACAGCTCCTTGATCTCGGCGCCCCAGGCCTTGCCCAGGCACGTGTCGAAAAAGCCCACGGCCTTGGG
>JAQTNF010000015.1 GCA_028713995.1 Deltaproteobacteria bacterium
ACGGTCGGGTCGCAGATGCGCATGCGCTCCTTTGGCGCGAGGATCTCCACGATGCGTTGCACAACCTTGCGCGGCGTGTAGAATTCGCCGCCCTTCTTGCCCGCGTCGTCCGCGAATTTCTCGATCAGGTACTCGTAGGCGCGGCCGAGCATGTCGGGCTCGGTGAGGTTGTCGTTGCGCAGGTTGATGCGCGAGAAGTGCTGCACCAGGCGGCCGAGCACCGTGTCCCGGTTGCGGGCGTCGCCCAGCTTGCGCTCGTCGTTGTAGTCGATGCCCGCCAGCACCCCCTCCAGGGACGTGTTCTGCTCTTCGAGCGCGGCGCACGCCTTGTTGAGCACCTCGCCCAGGTTCGTGGCGTGCTTGCGCACGCTCTCCCAGCGGGCGCGCTGCGGCACGAAGAACTGGTGCTCGTCCGGGTCCTCGGGGTCGAACCCCTTGGCGATCACGGCCGCGCTCTCCTCCTCGAACCTGTCGGACAGGCGCTTCAAGAACAGGAAGCCGAAGATGTAGTTCTTGTAGTCCGACGAGTCGATGGACCCGCGCAGGATGTCGGCCGCGCTCCACAGGTAACGCTCCAGGTCGGCCGTGGTGAGCTTGGCTCCCACTGGCAGTTCGACTGCCGGGGCGGGCTCTGCGGAGGCTGCGGGGGCATCGGAGCGGGCGCGGGGTGGGCGACCACGTCGGGGCTGGCTCTCGACATCGGCCTTGCGTGCCGGGGGTGCAGGAGCCTGCCCACGCCCTCCGGTGAGCCGCTCGATGATGTCGGCCTTCTCCTTGCCCGAGTCGTCGAGCCCCAGCGCCCGGCACAGATCCTTGAGCCGCTCGCGCTTGAGCCCAGCGAGGATCTCTTCGAGCGCGGCCTTGCGGGAGGACGCCACGGCCTCCACGAGCCCTTCCCTGGCCCTCCGGTCACTCACCTCCAGGCCGAACAGGTCCACGACCTCGTTCAGCTCGTCGCGCTTGAGCAGGCTCACGATCTCGCGCTTGCTGGGCATCAGGTAGCACCTCTCGCCGGGGTCTTCCCTGTACGATCCCGCCGTCTTTTACTGACCTCAGCAGTATCGGCCATGCGAAGGGAGAGCGTCAACAACCGCCCAGGAACGATGCTCGGGTCAGATGCCGACGCTCATTCCGCCGTCGACGAAGAGGCACTGGCCGGTGATGAAGTTCGCGTCGTCCGAGGACAGGAAGAGGTGGGCCTTGGCGATCTCCACGGGCGGGATGGCCTGGCCGAGCGGGATCCGCTCGATCATGGCCTCGCGCATCTTCTCGGGCACCTTGGCCAGCATGGGCGTGTCGATGGCGCCCGGCGCGACGCAGTTGACGTTGATCTTCCGGCGCGCGTACTCGAGCGCGTGGGTGCGCGTCAGCCCGATCACCCCCATCTTGGAAGCGGAGTAGTTGCTCTGTCCGGGGTTGCCGAGGGTGGCGATGGAGGCGGTGTTCACGATCTTGCCGCCCTTCTCAATCTTGGCGAGCACGTACTTGGAGCACAGGAACGTGCCCTTCAGGTTCACGTCCATCACCAGGTCCCACTCCTCCTCGCCCATGCGTGGCGTGAGCATGTCGCGCGTGATGCCCGCGTTGTTGATGAGGATGTGGATATGACCGAACGCCTCGATGGTTTTTTGCACCATGGCCTTCACCTCGTCGGCGCTCGCCACGTTGCACTTGATCGCGATGGCCTCGCCACCCTCGGCCCGGATGGACTCGGCGACCTTCTCGACGCTCTCGACCGCCACGTCGCACAAACAGAGCTTCGCCCCTTGCGCCGCGAAGAGCCTGGCCGTCGCCTCTCCGATCCCCGCGCCCGCCCCCGTGATGATGGCCGTCTTTCCCTCGAGCTTACGCATCTCGCGCCTCCTTTGCTGTGCGCCGTGAAACGGCCGCCATCCTACGGACGGAACCGGGCCTTCGTCAACGGAGGAACGCGCGCACACGGTCCGGCGCCGGTTGTGCGTTTCGTCGGCCGGAGTGTATATTGGGCCTGGACATGCCGACAGACGATTCGCAGGCGAAAAGGGCAGGGAAGGGGAGACGGGCGGGACGCACCCTCGTGCTCGCCTTCGGGGCCGCGGCTCTGCTCGTCGCGGTCGGGGCGTTGGTCGCGCTCCATGCGCCGCCGTCGCTCGCAAGGACGCTGGCCGGGTTCCAAGGCGCGTGCAGGGACTGCAACGTGGTGCTCATCACCATCGACACGCTGCGCGCCGATTTCATGCCGTGCTACGGCTACGCGAAGGACACGACGCCGCGCATCTGCGCCTTCGCCAGGAGGGGCCTGCTCTTCGAGAACGCCTACAGCCAGGCGCCACGCACCGAGTCGGCGCTGCTGTCGATCATGACCGGGCGCCTCATCGCGAACAGCGACGTCGTGGACGTCATGGTCGACGGCAACCGGCACAGGACGCTTCCCGAGAAGCTCAAGGCGAGGGGCTATGCCACGGCCGGCTTCACGGATCACCCGGCCATCCGCCCCGGGCGCATCGCGGACGTGCTGACGCGCGGCTACGACAGCTTCACGAACCTGGGGAAGAGCGAGCGCGAGGTCACGTCGCACAAGCTCTCGGCCGCGGTCACCTCCTGGCTCGGGGCGAACCGGAACCGGAAGCTCTTCGTGTGGGCGCACTTCTTCGATCCGCACAACGACTACAACCCGCTCCCGCAGGAGGAGTCCCTGTTCGGTTTCGATCGCGCGACGTGCGGGCGCGTGCGCAACGGAATGCCCCTCGCCGAGCTTCGGGCGATTGAGGCGTCGCTCACGCCGCGGGAGCTCGCGTGCGTGATCGGGCTGCACGAGGCCGAGGTGCATTATGCCGACAGGCACGTGGGAAGGATCATCGACGAGATCGACGCGCTCGGCCTCACCGGGAAGACGATCATCATCATCGCGGCCGATCACGGCGAGGAGTTCATGGAGCGCACGCGCATCGGGCACGAGGCTACGGTGTACAACGAGCTCCTCCACGTGCCCCTGCTCGTGGCGATCCCGGGGCAGGGCGCCTCGGTGCGCGTGCGCGATCCCGTGGGCACGCGGATGGTCGCCCCGATCGTGCTCGGCGCGGTCGGCGGCCGGCCGATCGCGTTCGATCCGCTCGTGTACAGCCGCAGCTTCCACTACTATCCGCCCACGGGAGACTGGGGGTCAGGACCCATCACCACGAAGCCCAATGAGTTCACGGTCATCGCGGGCACGGACAAGTTCGTTCTCACGGAGAAGATCGGCAAGGAGGAGAGCTACGATCTCGCGCGCGATCCCGGGGAGAAGCGGAACATCGCCGCAGGCGCGAGGGGGAGGGCTCTGCGGGCAGGGCTCGTCGAATGGATGAAGCGCAACACGGTTGCGATTCCGGTCGAGGACAGAAGGCCGGTGGAAACCATGGAGGAGCTCAAGAGGCAGGTCGATCAGATGAAGAGGCTGGGCTATGTGGCGGACTGAGCGCCGGACCGTCCGTACGTCCTGCGCTTGGATCCTTTTTGCGAGCCTGGCCGCATGCGGCTGTTCGCCCGAAGGGAAGCTTTCCGTCGGTGCCGCGCCCGTCGCGCCTCGCAAGGCGGTCCGGACGGCACCCGGCATGCCCAATGTCGTCCTGTTCTCGGTCGACACGCTGCGCGCGGATCACCTGGGTCTGTCCGGCCACGAAGGCGGAATCTCACCCGGGATCGACGCGTTCGGCCGCGAGGCGGTGGTCTTCACCGATGCCTGGAGCCAGGCGCCCACGACCGCTCCTTCCCACATGTCCATCTTCACGGGACTTTTGCCGTCGGTCCACGGCGTCGCGAACATCGACTCCGGCTCGTTGAGGCCGCTCGATCGGGCCATCGCGACGTTTCCGGAGCTGCTCTTCGAGCACGGATATCTCACGGCGGGATTTCACGGGGGAGGCAATGTGGACGCGGCCCTCGGCTTCGGACGCGGATTCTATCTCTATTCGCAGGATCTCGTGTCCTACAACTGGATGCTCGCGCACGAGGAGCCGCGCGACCTCGATGCGATACGGCGCTGGATCGAGCTCACGCGCGACCGCGGACGTCCGTTCTTCCTCTTTCTCCACCACTACGTCTGCCACGCGCCTTACCTGTCCGCGCCGCAGGCCTTCCGTGACCGGTTCCTGTCCGAGAAAGTTGTTCCGGGGCTTCCTTCAGGGATCGGCGACGCCGCCAGGGACGAGGCGTTGCGCGAGCTCGAGCGCGTTCCTCCGGGCCGATCCAAGCTGGACCTCATCGCGCGCATGTTCGCGGGAAGGGAGCGCGCGTTCTGGGGCGGCGTCGACCTCGGCCGCGCCGATCATCGCGCGCACGTCATGGGGCTGTACGACGCCGGCGTGGCGTATGCCGACGAGCTCTTCTCGAAGGTGCTGCGGCTCCTCAAGGACGAGGGCGTCTCGGACGACACCGTCGTCGCGCTGGTTTCGGATCACGGCGAGGAGTTCTTCGAGCACGGTGGCAAGGAGCACGGCAGGCTGTTCGCGGAGCATCTGCGTGTGCCGCTGATCATCAGGTTTCCGAAGCGGGCGGGGATCGGCGCGCGGGTCGTGCGCCAGACGGTCGGCGAGTTCGACGTCATGCCCACCATCCTCGACTACCTCGGGATCCCGGTCCCGGGGCCGACGCAGGCCCGATCGCTGCTCCCGCTCGCCCGCGGCGAGGGCGGGAGCGTGCCTCCCGTGGTGAGCTACGGCGGGCCGGAGTCGGGAGCCGTGCGCATCGAGCAGGACGGGTTCTCCTACGCCGAGGAGCGCTATGAGGGGGCCGACGTCGCGCTCTTCGATACGGCCAAGGACGCCGCGGAAAAGGTGAACCTCGCGGCCGTGCGCGGCGACGTGGTCGCGAGGATGAGGGAGGCCGCGGCTCGGCAGCGCGAAAAGGACGCGAGCGTGCTCGGGCGGCTGAGGGGCGACGGCGGCGGTGCGCCATCCGTCGACGGGAGGCTGGTCGAGCGGCTGAAGGCGCTCGGATATCTCGAGTGATTCGCGTCCCGGAGGCGAAGGGAGTCAGCGCTCCTCGAGCCGGTAGTGCACGCCGCGCGCGCCGAGCTCGTGCAGCAGCGTCTCCACGAAGCCGTTGCCGAGGGCGAGCGCCTCGGGCGGGTGCACGCCGGGTGGCAGGCCCGCCGAGCCGTCGAGGATGCCGCGCGCCAGGATGGCGGCCGGGAATCCGGTCGTGCGCGCCATGGACGTCTCTGCGCGGTCGCGGTCGGTGCGGTCGAGCAGGTTCCACGTCATGCGCTTGTAGGGAGGCTCGGTGCCGCCGACGATCGAGATGCGCATGGCCGTGAACTCCTCCATCTTGTCCTCGAGGCGCCACGCCGGGTCGAGCAGCTTGAGCGTCACGTCCCGCGGCCGCACGAGAATCCCGTTCACGTCAACGGGCGTCGTGTCGAGGAACCCGGAGTCGCGCAGGAGCTTGATGCGTTCGGCATAGCCCGGGTAGCGCAGGGTCTTCTCTTCCATCCCCGAACACTCCACGGTGTCGAGGAGCGAGCGCAGCCCGTCCGTGTAGAACGCCTCGAGCGTGCCCACCTCGGGCAGCTCCACCTGTTCGACGCCGGACAGCGCGGGCCGTTCCACGACCTGCCCGCCGACCTTGATGCGCGCCGGTCGGACGTATTCCTCCATCACGTCCGCGGGCGAGAACGGGGCCGCATACTCCCACGGCTGCCGGCGCAGGTACGGCAGGCCACCGACCACCACGCTCACCTGCCGCAGCTTGCCGAGCTTCCTCGCGCTCGCGGCGATGAGCACGTTGCTCGTGCCGGGCGCCACGCCCATATCGTAGACGACCGTCGCACCCGTCCGCTTGGCCTCCGTGTCGAGGAAGCGCGGATCCTCCGGCATGAAGGAGATGTCGACGCACGGCTTGCCCGCCTCGATCACGGCGCGCACGGTGGCGAGGCCCATGGCGCCCGGCAAAGCGTCGACGACGAGATCGTGCCTTGCCGCGAGGTCGCGAACGTCCTGCGGCTTCGACAGGTCCGCGCGCGCGACGCGGCACCCCGACCGGGCTGCGAAGTGTTCGAGGCTGTCCGGGCTCTGATCGGCGACCGTGACCTCCACCCCTCCCGACTCCGCGAGATCGCGCGCGATGACGCGCCCGACCCGTCCGACACCGAGCACAGCCACTCTCTTCAAAGGAGGCCTCCGTTCGTGCGGCTGGCAAGGGAACGTCAGTCCCGGCCGCCGTCCGTCTCGTCGATCTGCTCAAGGAGATCGACGGCCTGGGCGTCGTAGATCTTGTTGTCCGCTGCCCGGCCGATGCGGATCGAATGCTCGAGGTGGGTCCGCGCTTCGGCGTATTGCTTGCGCTCGAAGTGGATGCGCCCGAGGAAGTAGTGCACCTGGATCTGGTCCCACACCGTGTTGCGCTCGTTGGCGAGCGAGAGCGCCTTCTCGAGCTGCGAGAGACCCTCGTTGCTGCCGAACTTGAGCGCGTCGATGAACGCCAGGAAGATGTTGTTCAGGTTGATGAGGATGTCGGAGCCGATCTCCTCGGCCACCTCCTGCGAGAAACGCAGGTAGGTGAAGGCCTTCTTGTAGTCGCCCATGGCCACGTGGTCGTCGCCGATGTTGTGGGCGTTGGCCGCGATCTGGTCCCGCAGGCCGTACTCCTTGGCGATCTCGAGGGCCTTCATGCTGTGCGCGACCGACTTCTCAAGATCGCGCCGCATGTAGTGCACCTGGGCGTGGCAGCGCTCGAACTCGCAGCGCGTCCCGGGATCGGTGGCCTCGACCACCAGCTTCTCGGCCTCGCCGATGGTGGCGAGCGCGGTCTCGAGCTCGCCGGAGTTGGCCTCGGCCTTGGCGATCTGCGACATGCAGGTGATCTGCAGGTTGCGGTTGCCCGCGGCGCCGCACAGCAGGACGGCTTCCCTGAGGAAGGGCAGGGCCTTCTTGAGATCGCCGATGCGCGTATAGACCTGTCCCGCCGTGGCGCGCACGCCGCAGCGCAGGTCCGGCTCGCCGATCTCGTCCGCGAGCTCGATGGCGCGTTGGAAGTACTGCTGCGACTCCATGAAGCGCGCCACCCGGGCGTGCAGCTCCGCGGTGATTCGCATGATCTGGACGAGCTCACGTTTCGCGCCCTGCTCCTCGCCGAGCTCCTCGGCCAGCTGCATCTTCTGCAGGCCGAGCGGCACGAGGTCGGCCTTCACGCACAGCTCGCCGATGGGCAGGTAGAGCGAGAGGATGCGTTGCAGGTCCGGCCGCGACACGTTGTAGAGGAGCTCCTGCGCCTTGAGATAGTAGTCGAGGGCGGCCTTGTGGGAGTAGTCCGTGGCCACCTTGTCGCCGGCGCGGATGAGGTAGTCGACGGCCTTGTTGCGCTCGCCGCCCTCGCGGTAGTGCACGGCCAGGCGTTCCACGAACTCGTCGAGGCGGTCGCCGAACATCTCCTCGATGGCCTTGGCCACCGCGCCGTGGATCTCGCGCCGATCGGAGAAGATGATCCCGTCGTAGACCACGTCGCGGACCAGATCCGAGGAGAAGGCGAACTCGCTCGCCGAGATGCGCGTGAGAAGCCCGACGTCCTTGAGCCCGACCAGGATGGCGCGCAGATCGGCGAGGTCGATGCCCGTGACGCGCGCGAGGAGCTCCGCGTTGAAGCGCTGGCCCACCACGGCGGCGCGCTGCAAAAGCCCCCGCTGCTCGACCGGGAGGCGCTTGATGCGGGCGCCGACCAGCCCGCGCAGGGTCTTGGGGAGGTCGGAGATGGCCGCATCCTGGTGATACGACACCGCTGCGCCGCGAACGGTGATCACCCCGTTGGCCAGAAGGGCCTTCACGTACTCCTCGATGTACAGGGGGTTCCCGTCGCTCTTCAGCGCGATGTCCATGAGCAGGTCCCCGGGCACCTTGCGCGCGCGCATGCGCGAGATGGCGAGGCGCTTGGAGTCGCTCTCGGACAGGGGTGTAAGGCCGATCTCGGTATAGATGGGGCTGCCCCTCCAGCCGTGCTCGAGGCCGGGGCGGAACGCCACCGTGAGCAGGAGCGACACGTGCGGGATGGAGCGCGCCAGATGGTGAAGGATGTCGGACGATTCCTTGTCGATGTAGTTCAGGTCGTCCCAGAAGAAGATCGACATCTTGTCGGCGGCCAAGCTCGACGCGGCACGGATGAGGGCGCTCCGAAGCTGTCTCCCGCGCTCCTCGGGGCCGACGTCGTGGGGCATGCCGACGCCGAGCAGCACGGCCACCGCCTCCACCTCCTCGGGGATGAGCCCGAGCTCGCGCAACCGCTCCACCTGATGACGCAGCTCGGTCTCGGGCTCGATGTCGCCCACGCCCAGGATGGAGCGAAACATGGCGGCCACGGCCGCGAAGGGCGTGACGTTGCGCCACGGCACGCACGCGGCCTCGTACCAGCCCACCTCGTGCTCGCCGTGCACCAGCCTGCGCTGCATCTCGTGCACGATGCGGGTCTTGCCCGTGCCCGCCTCGCCCACGAGGGCCAGGATGCGGCCCGACCCGCGCTTGACGAGGGCCAGGATCTCGCCGATGGAGCGCAGCTCCTCACGCCGCCCGAAGAGGGGCCCATAGGTCTCCGCGACCGACCTGCGGCCCACCACCTTGCAGACGGTGAGATCCGCGCCGCCCACACCGGTCGTGGTCACTTCCTCGAAGTTGAAGCTGTCGGACGTGAGCTGCCGGCCAGCCTCGGAGGTGACGACCCATCCGGTGGCGCGCTTGGCGAGCGACCGCGCCGCGGAGACGGCCCTGAAGTAGGTGTCGTCCTCGCGCGGTCCGTTGCCGGCCATGAGCACGATCTTGTCCGGGTGCACGCCCACGCCGATCTGGAACGGCGCCGAGCCGGTCTGCTCCATGAGCGCGCCGCGCTGCAGCTTGAGGCCGGTCTTGATGGCGTCCTGCGTGTCGCGGCCGTCCGCCACCTCCACGCCGAACAGGCACACGAGCAGATCGTTGCGCTCTTCGACGACGAGCCCGCCGCCCTGCTGGACGATCGAGCGGAAGCGCTCGATGACCCGCGCCGGGACCGCGGGGCCGACGATTTCGGCCGCGAGCACGGTCACGTCGCGCAGCTCGGCGGCCAGGCTCCGCGCGCTCGTCGTCCCGGATTCGTCCGCGGCGACGCTGGTCGGCACCTGCACGGAGGTGATATCGCCGTCGTCGTCGTCCACCGCGACCGCGACCGCCGAGGCGCTCGCCGAGGTCCCGCCGCCGAACGCGGCGATGAGGTGGGCCTCGCCCTTGTCCGTTCCGGCGTCGAGCCCGTGCTCGCCCTTCAGGTGCTCGAGGTACGAGGAGAGCATGTGGGCGCCAACCCGCGTGCCCGTGGTGTACAGGAACGAGATGAGGGCCTCGTACAGCTCGCCCGCATCCGAGAAGCGCTTCCCCGGGTTGGGCTCCATGCACTTCGCCACGATGTCCGTGAGGTCGGAGGGCACGTCGCGTCCGCCGGGCGTGTCGCAGATGGCGGGGTAGCTCTTGGACTCGACGCGCTTCAGGACGTCGGCGGCCTGGCCGCCGCGCAGGGGGTTCGCGCCGGCGAGGGCCTCGTAGAGCACCACGCCCAGCGAGAAGATGTCGACCCGGCGATCGTGCGCCTTGTCGCGCGCCTGCTCGGGCGCCATGTAGGCGTACTTGCCCTTGACCACGCCCGGCTCCTCCTGGTCGAGCGTGGTCTTGGCCTTGGCGATGCCGAAGTCGGTGATCTTCACCTCGCCCTCGTAAGAGAGCAGGATGTTGTGCGGGCTGATGTCGCGGTGGATGATGTTGAGCGGCTCCAGGTTCTGGTCGCGACGGCGGTGGGCGTAGTCGAGGCCCTTGGCCGCCTCGCTGCCGATGAACGCGGCGAGCGCCGGGGACAGCCTGTGCCCGCCGCGCGCGCTCATCCGCAGCATGGTCGAGAAGTCCATGCCCTGCACGAACTCCATGGCGATGAAGTAGGAGTCGCCCACCTTGCCCAGGTCGAAGACCTGCACGATGTTGGCGTGGTTGAGCGAGACCGCGATCTTGGCCTCGTTGATGAACATGTCCACGAAGCGGGCGTTGTCCGTGAGGGCGGGCAGGATGCGCTTGATCACGAGCAGCTTCTCGAAGCCCTCGACGCCGTACGACTTGGCCTTGTACACCTCGGCCATGCCGCCGCGGCCGAGGAGCTCCAGGAGCTGGTACTTTCCGAAAATCACGGCCCGGCAACCTCTGAAGAGGGGGTTGAGTATAGCCCCCTCTTGCCGCTCGTCAACGTCCCGCGCGTGCGATCAATTCCTTGTCAGCGCGGCCAGGAAGGCCGTGAGGAAGCCGAAGAACCGCGCCACGGTCGGGATGGACACCTTCTCGTCCGGCGAGTGGGGCGACACGATGGTCGGTCCGAGGGAGATCATGTCGATTCCGGGAAACTTCTCGCCGATGATGCCGCACTCGAGGCCCGCGTGGATGGCCGTGAAGCGTGGCTCCTTGCCGTGCACCTCGGTCCACACCTTGCGCGCCTTCGCGAGCAGCACGGACTCCATGTTGGGCTTCCAGCCGGGGTAGCCCTCGTGCACGTCCACCGTTGCGCCCGACAACCGCCCGACCGCCTCGATCTGCGCCACAACGCCCTTGAGCGCGGACGCCACCGACGACCTCGCGCTGCACAGCACCGTGAGCTCCTTCCCGGTGCGCACGCGGGCCATGTTGGTCGAGGTCTCGACGAGCCCGGGGATGTCGCGCGACATGGCGAGCACGCCGTGGGGCAGGCCGAGCAAAAGGGCGAGGACCTTGTCCCGCGAGGCCTTGTCGAGGACCGTCGCCGGCAGCGTGATGGGCGTCATCGCGAGCGCGAGATCGGGCTCGGCGGAGGCGAACTCGTTCCTGAAGCCAGCGAGCTGCGCGTCGAAGATGCGTCGCACCGTGTCCGCGGATCCGGGCGCGACCGAGATGACCGCCGCGGCCTCGCGCGGGATGGCGTTGTGCTTGTCCCCGCCTTCGACGGAGGCGAGGCACAGGTCAACCTCGCGGCCGAGCGCGATGAGCGTACGGGCGAGGAGCCTCACCGCGTTGCCGCGGTTGTGGACGATGTCGAGGCCGGAGTGGCCGCCCCGCAGGCCCTTGATCTCGACCCGGCAACAGTTCCAGCCCGCGTTCGACGCGGTGGTCGCGATGGGCAGCGCGAGGGCCGCGTCCTGCCCGCCCGCGCACCCGACGTAGAAGACCCCGTCCTCCTCGGAGTCCAGGTTTACGAGCAGCTTGCCCGTCACGAAGCCGGGCTTGAGGCCCCGCGCGCCGTTCAGCCCGGTCTCCTCGTCCACCGTGAAGAGCAGCTCGAGCGGGCCGTGCGCCGCGCCCTTTGGCTCCATGAACGCCAGCGCCGACGCCACGCCGATCCCGTTGTCGGCGCCCAGCGTCGTGCCGTCGGCCTTGAGCCAGTCACCGTCGCGGACGAGCCCTATGGCGTCCTTCTCGAAATCGAACACCTTGGATGCATTCTTCTCGCAGACCATGTCCAGGTGGCCCTGGAGCACGACGACCGGCGCTCTCTCGCAGCCGGGCGACGCCTTGACGCGCACGACCACGTTGCCCGCGTCGTCGATGGCGGTCTCGCAGCCCCGCTCGCGGGCGAAGCCCATGACGCGGTTCCCGAGCGGGCGCTCGTTTCCCGAGCCGTGGGGGGTCTTGCGGATCTCGTCGAAGTACTTCCAGACGGCTTTGGGTTCCAGGTTGTCGAGAGGTTGAGACATGTGGCGCTCCTTGGCAGTGTTCAAAAGCCTCCGCCAAACCGGCGGGGCATGGATACTATACACGTTCGGGGTGCACGACGGAACCATCGGGCATGACGATCGCGAAGGAGACGTCCGCGCCGACCGCGGCGCCCTCCATCACGACGCTCTGCTCGACTCGCACCCCCGGGGCGACGCGCGCCCCGTCGCACACGATCGCGCCGGGCCCGAGCACGGCTCCGGTCCCGAACGAGACGTCCCGCCCCACGTGCACGCCGTCCGCCGGAGCCTCGAGGCCTTCGAGCCGCTCGCGCCCGTGGACCAGATCCAGGTTGGCGTCGAGGAACCGGCGAGGGGTTCCGAGGTCGCAGAAGTAGCCGGGGTCCACCATGGCCGCGAGGGGCGCGCCTTCGGCCAGAAGCGGTATGTAGGTCGCGCGCACGATGCAGCCGCGTTCCGGGAGCCGCTCCCCGATGGCGGGCTCGAGCACGTGGACGCCCGTGAACATGGTCTTCGCGAGCCCGTCTCCCGCGGAGAGGATGCCGCGCACGCGGCCGTCTTTGTCGACTCCGATGGCGCCGTAAGCCTCGGCCTCGGGCGTCTCGCGGACCACCAGCGTGGCCAGGGCGCCGCTCGAACGGTGCAGCGCCACCGCGCGGGTGAGATCCGGCGCGAACACCGCGTCGCCGTTGACGACGAGGAACGTGTCGTCGCCGAGCAGGTGGAGCGCCTTGCGGATTCCACCGCCGGTGCCGAGGATCTCGGGCTCGTGCGAATAGGCGATCCGCACGCCCAGGGACGAGCCGTCGCCGAGGCGGGCCGGAATGACCCCGGCCAGGTGGTGCAGGTTGATCACGATCTCGCGGACGCCGAATCGGGCCAGATGGCGAATGAGGCGTACGATGTTCGGCGTCCCAACGACCGGCGCGAGCGGCTTGGGGAGGACGTCGGTCAGCGGCCGAAGCCGCGTGCCGAGCCCCGCCGCGAGGATCATGGCGCGCATGCCCCTTCGGATACCAGAGGCCCGCGCCCGGTCCCAGGGTTTTGTTTTCGATGGCGGGAACAAAGAGCCCGGAGGGGCTACTGAATGACCCAATTATAGATGGTTATCCAGTTGCCACAACAGTAGTAGCAACAACACCAATTGCTACAGACCGAGCTGCTCGTGCACTTGTAGTTGCTTCCCCCGCAGGCCTGTATCTCATTGGCGTTCGTCGGGTTGCAGATCAAGCTCGTGCCGGCGCTACAAGCGACGTTGTCCCCGTTGGCTGCGCATCCGGAGCAGGTCCGGCCGAACGTCAGCAGCGAAGCGGAGCAGATGTCGGCGCAGGCCCCGTTCGTGGTGGAGCACCCCGAAACGGGATCGCATTGAGCCACGCAGCATCCTCCGGCCATGCAGCTCGTCGTCTTCGTCGCGACGCACGTGCACGTCCCGCAGTCCGGCCCGGTCCCGCTGCAGGACCTCTGGCACGTATCCGGATACTCGTAGAACGTGTTGCCGGAGCAGGAGCCGGCATCGCAGGAGGCCGTGCCGCACGTGTCCGCGTAGTCCGCTGGGCGGTTCGTCCACGCCGTCCGCGAGATGTCCACGTTGCAGTACTGGCAGCCCGTCGTCGGTTCCCCGTCGGCGTACGGGGTGCCATCAATGTCGCACGTGAAGCCCGCGTCGATGTCGGTGTCCGTGTCGGTATCCGTATCCGTGTCCGTGTCGCTGTCCGCGTCCGTGTCGGTATCCGTATCCGTGTCCGTGTCGCTGTCCGCGTCCGCGTCCGTGTCGGTATCCGTGTCCGTGTCGCTGTCCGCGTCCGCGTCCGTGTCGGTATCCGTGTCCGTGTCGCCATCGGAGTCCGCATCGCCGTCGGCGTCGGCGTCGCCGTCCGAGTCGGCGCCCGTGGCCGTGCCCGTGTCCGTGTCCGAGTAGCACATGAAATCCGGGCCACACAGCCAGCCCTCCGGGCAGTCAGCGCTCTTTGTGCACTCGAACGGCCCGCCGCCGGGCTCCGCGCCGCCGCAGCCGCATGTCGAGATCGCGGTCACGAGGCCCAGGGTCACAAGCGCAAGAGCTGAAATCGATGTACGCACGGTCAACAACTCCCCATGGTGTTCCCTGTCCGAGGATTCCGATCGAAGATCCTTGTCAAATTGTCAGTCTCGCCTCCGGGGATGTCAAGGACGCTGACGGGAAGCCTGTTTTCGGGGGGACACTCGGGAGGTCTCAATATAGAATGGTCCCGACGCCGGGGGCGTCGCGGCGGCGCGCCGTGGACGGGTCCGTTGGTTCATATATGCCAAGTGCACTTCAATGAAGAGAAGATCGCGTCTCGGCTCTGCGAAGGAGGGTTCTGCGGGCCGGCTCGAACGGTTCCTCGTCGCGCATGAGCGCTTCGTGCTCGCCGGCATCGTGCTCGTCGCGCTTTTCCTGCGCATCCTCAATCTGTTCGAGATCGAGGCCAACGATCCCTACTACAAGCTGCTCTCGGTGGATCCCAAGGTCTTCCACGACTGGGCCGTGCGCATCAGCCGGGGCGACGTGCTGGGCTCCGGCGTGTTCTTTCTGAGCCCCTTGTACCCATACTTCCTGGGGCTCGTGTACGCGATCTTCGGCGAGGGTTTCTTCGTCGGCAGGCTCATGCAGTGCCTCATGGGCGGCCTCGACGTGATCCTCCTGTACGCCGTGGCCAAGCGCGCGTTCGGGATGAAGGCCGCGTTCGCGGCCGCGCTCCTTGCGGCCCTGTACGTCATGTCCGTGTTCTACAGCGGCGTCTTCCTCGTCACGAACCTGCAGACCACGCTCAACCTCTGCGCGGTGCTCCTCTTGCAGGACGCGTTCGAGAAGAGGTCGGCGCCGAAGATGGCTCTCGCTGGCGTGGCGGTCGGGTTGTCGGCGCTGGCGCGGCCCAACGCGCTCCTGCTCGCGCCGCTCGTCCTCGCCTGGCTCTGGCTTTCCATGAGGCGTGAGGTGAAACCGAAGCGCATGCTCCTGCTCGGAACGCTTTTCGCGGCCGGCCTCGCCCTCGTCGTGGCGCCCGTCGCGATCCGCAACCGCGCGGTGGGCGGCGACCTCGTGCTCGTCAGCTCGCAGGGCGGCGCCAACTTCTACATCGGCAACGGGCCGGGCGCGAACGGGCAGTTCCTCGTGCCGTCCATCTTCCCCCCGGACGCCGGGGATCATCCGCTCAAGCAGGAGGAGACCTACGCGCGCTACGCGTCGGAGCAGACCGGCCGGAAGCTCAGACCGTCCGAGGTCTCGGCCTTCTGGTTCGGAAAGGGCATGGAGGCGATCGCGGCCGATCCGGGCCACTTTCTCGCGCTCCTCGCCCGCAAGCTCATGCTGAGCGTCAACGCCGCCGAGATCAGCAACAGCCAGGACTTCGAGTCCGCGAAGCCGAGCTCCTTCGTGCTGCGCCTGCCGCTCCCCACGTTCGGGCTCGTGGCCCCGTTCGGCCTGCTCGGCATGGCCCTCGCGGCGCGGCAATGGCGCAAGGCGTTCTTCCTGTACGCCGTGATCGCCGTGTTCGGCGCGTCCATGATCGTCTTCTTCGTCCTCGCGCACTACCGCATGCCCGCGGTGCCGTTCCTCGAGGCGTTCGCCGGCTACGCGGTGGTCTGGCTCGTGGACAAGGCGCGGGCCAAAAGTTACGCGCACCTGCTCGGCGCGTTCCTCGGCCTCGCGGTCCTGTTCGCCGCGGTCCACAAGGACATGGGCGTGAGCGAGCCCACGGGCATGATCCACTACAACCTGGGCAACAGGTACAAGGACACGGGCAAGTGGGATCTCGCCGTCGCGGAGTACGTGCGGTCGATCGCGGACCAGCCGGACTACGCGCCGGCGCACAACAACCTGGCCCTCGCCTACGAGCAGGACCCGCACACCTACGACAAGGCGATCGAGCAGTGGGAGATCGCGCTCGAGCTGGGCCGCAAGGCGAACGAGCCCGTGTTCGTCGAGCGCGCGCAGCGCCACCTCAAGTTTCTCAGGGAGGCTGTGAGCCGGAAGAAGGGTGGCTCATCTTCGCCACGAAGAAGCCGTGCCACGCGTTGTCGCCGAGGTCCTCGGGGGCGAAGGAGCGCCACGGGATCTCGGGGCGCGAGAAGTCCCACTGCGTGGCGTCCATGTAGCCGGTCAGGCGATACTCGCCGAGATAGTAGGTCCTGCCGTCGGTCTTGAAGTTCATGGGGCCGCTGCTCTTCCTGGGGGGGCGCGCGCCGATGATCGCCACGTCGAGCCGGGCCTTGCCCCAGAAGAGGTAGTCGGGCAGCGTGGCCCTGATCTCGGGGCGGATGTCCTTGTCGGCCGGGAGCTGGCAGCAGTACCTGAGCCCGGGCACATAGAACATGGGCGAGTACGTGAGGTACGTGGGATAGACCATGACCACCGAGCCCTCGGGGACGGTCTTGAGGTACTCGATGATCGCCTCGTTGCTCGTGGTGTTGGCGGGAGTTCGCGCGGCGCTCTGCTCCCTCAGGTAGTCGCACAGGGTGCAGCGCACGCCGCGTCCCCGTCCGCGGATGTCCACGGGTGCGTCGGCCCTGGAGAGGAACGCGAGGTGCGGGACGTTGGAGAACACGACGAGCGCGAGCGCCGCGGGCGCGAGGGGCCTAAAGAGGCGCCACAGGATGAAGACGGCCATGGCCGCAAGGAGGCTGCCGAGCGGGATGAGGGGCACCCCATGCCGCATGTCGGCCACGTTCGACTTGAAGACCGGCTGGGGCGAGAACAGGGCCGTGACCGCGCAGCCGGTCGCGATGACGCCGGCCACGAGCAAACCCCGCAGCACGAGCGGGCGCAACGGCGCGAGACGTCTCACGGTGAACGGAAGGGCGAGGAACGGGAACAGGGCGACCGGCATGAACTCGAACGTCCCGAGACCCGTGAGGTGCCACAGGAGCAGCGTGAAGAACCGCCTCACGGGCGGCGTGGTGTCCGGGACCTGCACGCGCGGGCCGAAGGGGTTGGAGAAGAAAGAGATCCACAGACCGACCACGAGGACGGCGCCCGCGATCGCGGCGAGCAGGCGTACGTGGCGCTTCGTCCGCCACTCGGGAAACACGAAGAACAGCGGCATGGCGGCGAAGAGCGACGCCGCGTTGATGTAGTTGGTGAGCGTGAGGCACACGGCCGACGCGATGCCCACCGCGTAGCTCGCCACGCGCTGCCGCCGCGAGTCGAGCGCCCCGCCCCACGCAGCGAGCAGCGTGAGCGTGAAGAGCGCGGCCAGGGAGTAGTAGCGGCAGTTCCTGATGTAGAGGAGGTACGCCGGGGTGAGGGCGAGCAGGAACGCGGGGAGCGCGCTCGGCAGGCTCTCGCCCAAGAACCTGGCCGTGAACACCGCCAGCACGAGGACGGAAACGATGCCGGCCACGGCGAACAGGATGCGCCCGGAGAACGTGCTCTCGCCGAAGAGGAGCTGGCCCAGCGCGGCCACGAAATACTGCATGGGCGGCATGTACACGTTGATGAGCCGGTCATCGAGCTCGGCGCCGGAGCGGAAGCCGATGAGGTTCTCGCCGTCCCACGCCACGAGCCGGCCCTCCGCGAGCAGGTTGCGCGCGAAGAGCGCCGTGTTGGCCTCGTCGTCCCAGAAGAGGTGGTTCGTGAGGCCGTAGAGCGCGAGGCAGGCCGCCACGGCGATTGCCGCGGCCACGAGCAGGCGGTTCTTGTTTTCCCTCGTCATCGGCGCGACCAGTCGGACCGCAATACTACACGTCCGCCCGCCCGTCACGAACCCACGCTTTGCGGCTTGACACGGCGGGCGCGGGGCCTATAGCGCAGTGGTGATGATGGAGACCGACCGTACGATCCGGGAGATAGAGAGGCTCAAGGCGGCCCGCAGGGCGGTCATCCTGGCGCACAACTACCAGGAAAGCGACGTGCAGGATGTGGCCGACTTCGTGGGCGACTCGCTCGAGCTGTCGCAGAAGGCCGCGGCCACGCCGGCCGAGGTGATCGTCTTTTGCGGCGTGCACTTCATGGCCGAGACGGCGTTCCTCCTTTCGCCTGAGAAGACCGTGCTCCTGCCGCGCGCCGCGGCCGGCTGCCCCATGGCCGACATGATCACCCCGGACGGGCTTGCGGCCATGCGCGACGCCCATCCCGGCGCGGCCGTGGTGTGCTACGTGAACAGCTCCGCCGCGGTCAAGGCCCTGTCCGACATCTGCTGCACCTCGGCCAATGCCGAGCGCGTCGTGCGGAGCATCCCCGAGGACAGAGAGATCGTGTTCGTGCCGGACAAGTATCTCGGCCGCCACGTGGAGCGCCGCACGGGCCGCTCAATGGTCCTGTGGCCCGGGTTCTGTCCCATCCACGCCCGGCTCGAGGCCCTGGACGTGCGGCGCGCGAGGAGCGCCCATCCCGGGGCCGAGGTGTGGGCCCATCCGGAGTGTCGCCCCGAGGTCTCGGACGCGGCCGACTTCGTGTTGTCCACGGGCGGCATGGTGCGCCGCGCCCGCGAGACGAAGAGCGCCACGGTCGTCGTCGCGACCGAGGTCGGGATGCTCCACAGGCTGCGTGCGGAGCGGCCGGACGTGACGTTCGTGGCCGCGAGCGAGGCCGCGCTGTGCACCAACATGAAGATGACGGGCCTCCGCGACGTGCTCGCGGCGCTTGAGACCATGCGGGGCGCGATCACCGTGCCGGACGAGGTGCGCGAGCCGGCCGCGAGGGCCGTGGCTCGCATGCTGGAGGTCGGATGAGCGGGGGCGAGGCGGAGAGCAGGTATCAAAGACAGATCCTGGTGGAGGGCATCGGCGAGGAAGGGCAGCGCCGCATCCGGGCCGCGCGTGTGGCGGTGGTGGGCCTGGGAGCGCTCGGGTGCGTGGTCGCGGACCAGATGTCGCGGGCGGGCGTGGGCGCCATCCGCCTCATCGATCCCGACATTCCGGAGATCTCGAACCTGCAGCGGCAGGTGCTCATCGACGAGGAGGACGTGCGGCAGGGTCGGCCCAAGGCCCTCGCCGCGGCCGCCCGGATCGGCCGGGCCAACTCCGAGGTCTCCGTGGAGGCCCACGTGACGAGGCTCTTGCCGCACAACGCCCTGGCCCTGCTCGGCGGGGTCGATCTGGTGCTCGACGGCACGGACAACTTCGAGGCGCGCTACCTCGTCAACGAGACCTGCGTGCGGCTCAAGATCCCGTGGGTCTTCGGCGGGGTGCTCGGCGCGTCGGGCATGTCCATGGCGGTGGTCCCGGGCGGCCCCTGCCTGCGCTGCGCGCTCGGCCCCGCGCCGCAGGCGGGCACCGTGCCGACCACGGCGCAGGTCGGCGTGCTCGCGTCCATCGTGGGCATGATCGGCTCCGTGGAGGTGGCGCGCGGCCTCAAGATCCTCGTCGGCCGCAAGCTGGAGCCGAGGCTCGTGGTCTTCGATCTCTGGAGCGAGTCGTTCCGTACGATTTCCATCAGGAAGGTCGAGGGCTGCCCGGTCTGCGGCTGAGGCGCGCCTACTTGCGCTTCTTGCGGCGGACCGCGGTGGTCTTTGTGGATTCGGCGCCCCCGGCGGGCTCGACCGCGCCCGGTCCGAGCGCCATGGCGGCCACCGGATCGGCCTTGGCCTTCCTGTAGAGGATGACCGAGAAGACGAGCGACAAAAGGAGCGTGGAAAGGCCGATGATCTGCGACGTGGAGATGGCGCCGACCCCGCCGCGCTGGGTGTCGCCGCGCAGGAACTCCATGAGGAAGCGGGTCAGCCCGTAGTACGCCGTGAAGAAGAGGAACGCCTGCCCGCGGAACTTGGTGCGCGACTTGACGAGCATGACGAGGCCGAACGCGATCCAGCCGTTCGCGATCTCCATGATCTGCGTGGGGTACACGGGCAGGGAGGCGGCGTCCGTGATCTTCACGAGGCCCAGGTTGACGTGCTGGTGGAACGCGGGCGAGCCCGTGAAGGACTGGGCCATGCACATGCCGCCGTCCTTCATGCGCTCGGCCAGATCCGCGAACTTCACGTTCCAGTTGGGGAACGTGATGGCGATCGCCTTGAGCCAGGCCGGGGCGTCCGCGGGGATGGGCTTGCCGTAGTCGCAGCCGTACAGGAGGCAGCCGACGCGCGTGATGCCGAGGCCCGTGGCGAGCGTGGGGACGACCACGTCGGCCCACGGAAGCAGCCGGATGCGCTGGCGCCACAGGTAGATCCACGAGCCCACGAACCCGCCCAGGAAGCCGCCGTACGCCACGAGGCCGCCCCTGCGCACGTTGACGATGTCGATGAGATCGGCGCCCTCGAACTCCTTCAGGTTGGCGACGACGTAGAGGACGCGCGCGCCGATCATGGCCGCGATCGCGGTCCACATGAAGCAGCTGCCCATCTTCTCGACGGGCAGGCCGTCCTTCTTGCCGAGCCACATCACGATGTACCAGCCCACCACGAGCGACAGGCCGAGCATGACGCCGTAGGAGTAGATGGGCATGTTGATTCCCGGAATCGTGAACATGATGGGATGCATGGCCCAAAACCCTAGCGAGCGTGAGGCGCGGGGTCAAGGTGCGATTCCGCGAGGCCTCACTTGTCGGCCAGGAGCTCCACGTTGCCGGCGACGTCGGACGCGTCGCCCTCGACCGGCACGCCGCACAGGATCGCGCCGGGCGTGCCCTCGAGGTCGAGCTTTCTGCCGAGGGCCACGTCCCTGTCGACCACGGCGGCGGTGGCGTCGTCCGTGAGGTCGGCGTCGAAGCGTTGCAGGTCGAGGCCCGCGAGCTGCGCGTAGCCGCGTATCTTCTCGTCGGTGAGCTCGGCGCCGGGCTTGAGGAGGTGCCAGAAGAGACGCTCGAACGCGTCGTTGCCCTGGCGCGCCGCGGCCGCCGCAGCGATGGCCGCCGCGCGGGCCCGGTTGTGGATGGAGAGCGGGAAGTGGCGCCAGGTGACGCGCACCTTTCCGGACTTGCCTTCGGCCGCGAGCCGATCGAGGAGCGCGCCGAGGGCGAGCATCAGGTCGCGCGTGAAGGGGCACTGAAAATCGCCGAAGACCGTGAGCTCGACCGGCCCGCGCTCGGCCCCGAGGAACGGCGCGCCCTCGTCGTCGAAGACGATGCCCTCGCCCGCGGCGCAGCGCTCCACCGGATACTCGTTGCATGCCGTCGCGAGGCAGGGCGCGACGGCGAGCGCAAGGACGGTCAGTCGACGCATACCTCCACGCATCCCAGCTCCACCTCGACGCTCTCGACCTCGATCCCTCCCCGCTCGACGTCCGCGGCCGGGCCGTTCGCGGCCAGGTCGGCCGGATCCTCCACATCCCGCGCCGCGAGAACGCCCGCGGCCTGGATATTGGCAGCCGGGGACGGGCCCGGACCGCCGCACGCCTGCAACAGGGCGAGGGCGGTCGCGATCGGGATCAATCTCGCGAGGAACATGAGGAGAGTGTGGGTTGCGCAAGGAGACGTGTCAACTCGTCACCGACCGAAGGAAAGGCAGGAGGCTAGCGGCAGAAGTCCCCGCCCGCGGCGTTGCACCTGGACAACCCGTGTCCCGGCACCTTGGACTTGTCGTAGCACGCGCCATTCCTGCAATCGTCGCGCGTGTAGTAGCTCTTCGTGCGCTCGGGAGTGACGAAGCCCACGCGGTTCGCCGGCATGCGGACGTCGCGCATGGTGAGGTCGACCCGATGCGATTGGTCGCCGCTCCCCGCGGAATCGTCGGCGGTCATGGCCAAGGCGTTCCTCTTGGCCTTCATGGTCCGGATGAGGCTCGCCTTCTCCTTGTCGGAGATGCGCCCCGGAGTCGACACGAGCACCGCCATGTCGTCCGTGGGTGCGGAGCGCGCCTGGGCGAGCTTCTTCTTCGCCAGCTGCACGGCCTCCCGCTGGGCGGTGTCGGTGGGGCCGGCCGCGGGCTTGTAGTAGTCGTTGTTCTGCGCTGCGGCCTTGGCCTTGGCCCAGTGGTTGTGCACGGCCATTTCGCGCTTGTCGGGGCGAGAGAGCGTCTGCGCGACGTACTCGTGCATGACGGGCGCGGGCGCCGCCGCCGCCGCCACGCCGGTGCCGCCGGGCATGATCCTGGCTTCGGGCGCGGACGCGTCCTTCACCTTGCCCGCGGTGTTCGCGGCGCATCCCATGGCCAGAGCCGCCACGGCTCCCAGAAAAAGAATCTTTCTCATGACGTTCCTCCCTTTCTCTTAGTTGCGGGGTCGGCCCGCGGCCCACCCCGGGCAGTTGTGCGTCCGCGTGCTTGCGCGCGGCCATGCCGAGGTTTTGCAAGCTTCCTGCCATTGCTCCGCCCCGGCTCAGGCGCCGATCCGACAGGGCCAACGCCGCGTTCGCAATGGCGAATTCCGCCATGTGGCAACCGTCGGGAGGTGGGGCGTGCCGTCCCCTGTCGCGCCCGCCGACACACGATTTGCGGGGTGCGTGATCCCCAAAGCAGAGGAATGAGCGGTTGACGCGGGGCGCATCGCGGCGCGGCAATCAGGGCATCAACGACGTCACCGAGGCTCGAAACCGGGGGGGCGAATGAGCGCGATGAGCCGGGACCTGCGAGGGGAAGCGCCGATCCGCGTGCTCCTCGTGGACGATGATATCCGTGAGTTTTCGGCAGGCATGTCGCGCCTCGCAAAAGTCGACACGAACGCGGTCAGTCGTGGGTTGCGGCGATCGCGTCGAGCTCGGCGAGGGCGAGGTGATAGTTCCAGGGCAACCAGTCCTCGGGGGCTTCCTCGACATCGGCTAAGTGGCGCAGCATCGCGACGAGGGAGTCGAACGGATTGATGTCGTTGAGCTCGCAGGTTTCGAGCTCATACGCGATCGCCGCGAGCGGCGCGATGCCCATCACGCGCACCAGAACGGACGGCGGGTGCACGTACAGTTTTCCGCGCTCGCATTCGGGACAGCGGTCGCCGGCTTTCAGAGATTCGAGCGCGACCTTTACTTTCTTCGCGCCGGTGTAGTCCTCCGAGCCGTGGCGGCCGTGGCCTTTGCGCTTCTTCTTCTCGGCGACTTCTTTCTCGTCCGCGTCGCCGGTCTCTCGAGGTGCGTCGCCGTTTTCGTCCGTTGCTTCCGCGAGACCGTCGCCCACGACGTTACTCGTCTTCTCCGTGCGCGCCACGAACAGCAAGCGCCGCAGCTTTTGAATCGACGCGCTTCTCGCAAAAACGCCGCAACCACGCCGGGAAGATCGACACCGCCGCCCGCATGACGGAGCCTGAGCCGCGCCCCGCCGTCGATCATGATTCGTAAAGCCTCGCCCTGCCACGTAGGCACGCCGAGGCTTTACGGACGAACGTAAGCCCTCGCCTCGCCCCGTCTTGCAGTAGCCGACCGCTCTGACCGACGATTGCGCCTCCAAGGACGGAGGTCTGCAATGCGCGTGACGGTCGATCAGTTTCGGAAAGAAGCAATGAAGCGGAAGCGCGGGAAGCGGCGCGGGCCGAGCGAGTACCCGGACGAGATGAGGGCGTTCGCCGTGGCGTTCGTCCGCAAGGCCATCGACGGCGGCGGGACCAAGGCCGGTGCGGCGCGCGATCTCGGCGTGTCCGCGGCGACGCTCGACAAGTGGCTCGCCGATGGCGACACCGAGACGGACCCCGCGTTCCGCGAGATCGTCGTGGATCCGGAGGCGGCAAAGGGCGGCGGGTTGGTCCTCGTAACGCCGGGCGGCGTACGCATCGAAGGGCTCGGCGTGGAGACCGCGGCCGAGCTGCTCGGCAGGCTGCGATGATCGGGTGGACCAGGGCGGTGCGCGTGTTCGCCTACGCCACCCGCGTGGACATGCGCAAGTCGTACGAGGGGCTGCACGCCATCGTGCGCAACACGCTCGGGCAGGAGGTGACGCGGGGCGACCTGTTCCTGTTCGTCAATCGCCGACGCAACCGGGCCAAGGTGCTGTACTTCGATGGGACGGGCCTTTGCATCCTGATGAAGCGGCTCGAGCGCGGGCAGTTCGCGGCGCCGTCGGCGGGCCGAGAGGGTTTCACTCTGCGTAGGTGTCGAAGAGCTCCTGCTGCTCCGGCGGCGGGCAGGAGAAAGACGCGTGATACCCGCCAGGAACCGACGGCCGTTTCCTTCGACGCCGTCCGCTTTTCGGCTATGATCCGCGGCGCGGGGGGTGCGAGGAGCGTTCGTCATGTGCGGAATCGTCTGCTACGTGGGCTCGAAGCCGTGCGCGGGCATCATCTTCGACGGGCTCAAGCGCCTCGAATACCGGGGCTACGACTCGGCCGGGCTCGCGGTGCACGACGGCCGGAGCGTGGGCGTGGTGCGCGCCGAGGGCAAGCTGTCGCGGCTCGAGAAGGCGCTTCGCGACAAGCCCCTCGTGGGCACCATGGGCATGGGCCACACGCGCTGGGCCACCCACGGCCGGCCGTCCGAGACCAACGCCCATCCGCATGTCGTCGACGGCATCGCGGTCGTGCACAACGGCATCCTGGAGAACCACCTCACGCTCAAGCGCGAGCTCGCCGCCGCGGGCGCCGTGTTCTCATCCGAGACCGACACCGAGATCCTGGCGCACCTCGTGTCGCGCGCCATGGCGCGATCTAAGGACCTCGTGGCCGCGGTGCGCGAGTCGCTAGGACGAGTACGAGGCTCGTATGCCGTGGCGGTCATCGCCGCGGGCGATCCGGAGCGCATCGTGGTGGCCAAGAACGCCTCCCCGCTCGTGCTCGGCCTGGGCGACGGCGAGACCTTCGCGGCCTCGGACATCCCGGCGATCCTCGGTCACACGAACCGCATGGTCTTCCTCGACGAGGGCGAGATGGCCGTGCTCGATCGCAAGGGTGCGCGCATCGAGACCGTGGCCGGCAGGCCCGTCACTCGCGAGCCGCGCACCATCACCTGGACCCCGGTGCAGGCCGAGAAGGGCGGGTTCAAGCACTTCATGCTCAAGGAGATCCACGAGCAGCCGCGGGCCGTGGAGGACACCCTGCGCGGTCGCGTGTCCGTGGAGCGCGGCGACGTGAGCGCGGAGCTCATCGGCCTCGACGAGACCGCGGCCAGGCGCGTCAGGCGGGTGGTGCTGCTCGCATGCGGCACGTCGTTTCACGCGGCGCTCGTGGGGCGCTACTGGATCGAGGCGCTCGCCCAGGTGCCGGCCGAGGTGGAGCTCGCGAGCGAGTACCGGGCGCGCGGGCCGCTCGTCGACCCCAACGACCTGGTGGTCGCGGTGTCGCAGTCGGGCGAGACCATCGACACGCTCGAGGCGGTCAAGGTGGCCAAGGCCGGCAGCGCCCACGTGCTCGCCGTGGCCAACGTGCTCGACTCGGCCATTCCGCGCGCCTCGGACGGCGCGCTCTATACGCACGCCGGGCCCGAGATCGGTGTGGCCTCCACCAAGTGCTTCACGGCGCAGCTCGCGGCCCTGTTCCTGCTCTCGGTGTACCTGGGCCGAAGGCGTGGGGCGTTGAGCGAGGAGCGGGCGCGCGTCCTTTTGCAGGGCGTCATCGAGATGCCGTCGCTCATGCGCGAGGTCCTGGAGGCGGGCGAGCCCATCGCGGAGCTGGCGCGCATCTACGGCTGCGCGGACGACTTCCTGTTCCTGGGGCGCGGGCTGTCGTTCCCGGTGGCGCTCGAGGGCGCGCTCAAGCTCAAGGAGATCTCGTACATCCACGCCGAGGGCTACGCCGCAGGCGAGATGAAGCACGGGCCCATCGCGCTCATCGACGCGAACATGCCGGTGGTGGTGGTCATGCCGTCCGACGCGTCGCTCGAGCGCATCGTGGGCAACGTGCAGGAGGTGCTGGCGCGCGAGGGCAAGGTCATCGCCATCGCCACGCGCGGGGAGAAGCTGCTCGGCGATCTGCCCGTTGAGCGCGTCGACGTGCCGCCCTGCCTGCCCGAGCTATCCCCGTTGCTCACAGTGGTGCCGCTGCAGCTGCTCGCCTACCACGTGGCCGATCTCAAGGGCACGGACGTGGACCAGCCGCGCAACCTGGCCAAGACCGTGACGGTGGAGTAGGCCGGACGGCCCAGCCGCACGCGCTTTGTGACGGCGGCCCGAGAATTTGGTAGCCTTGAGGTGGAGGAACACGGATATGGAAGCGACCCTTCGGACAATCGCGTGTGTCGGACTTGCGGCGGGAGCAGCGCTGGCCGCGTGCGAGGATCCGGCCCAGGACTACACGGACACAGGCACGGGCCTCGGCTCCGACGCGGACTCGGATTCCGACGCGGACTCGGATTCCGACTCGGATTCGGATTCCGACGCGGATTCGGATTCCGACGCGGATTCGGACGGCGACACCGATACGGAGACCGGGCCCATCGAGCAGGACTGTTCGGGTTGTCAAGCCGTGGGGAACACGCTCGACAACCTGGCGTGTGCCATCGACCTGTGCGACCCGAACGTCCTCTTGAGTGAGGAGTATACGTCGCCCACCAAGGCCATCACCCAGGGCACGTACGCGGCGGTCGAGCGCTTCGGCCTGGCCACGAACGACCTCGCGCCCAAGCTGAACGGGTCTTACGCCCTCATGGCGAGCGGCCCGGCCACCGGCACGAACCACTCAATGTCCATGTCCGGCGGTCAGCAGACGGACAAGTTCTCCAAGGACAAGAACCGCCCCACTTTCGACGTGATGGAGTGGAGGCTGCACCTCAAGGCACCGGCCGGGGCCCACGGATTTCAGATCGTGTACGTGTTCTTCTCGGAGGAATACGACGAGTACGTGGGGTCGCAGTACAACGACAAGTTCTACATCTTCATCGAGGCCCCGAGCACCAACGGCGGCAAGCGCACGGTCACCAACTTCACGCAATGCCGCAATCCGGCCAAGTACAAGGACTTCGTGTGCGACGCGGGCACCATGGACTACTGTGAGGACGGCAAGTCTTATTGCTACGTCGCCATCAACACCGCGCTGTCCGAGTGCTGCTGGTACAACGGGTGCAAGAAAGGCAAGTGGACCACGAACATCGCCGGGACCGGCTTCTCATGTGCCGCCAACATGGGGGCGGACAACGGAGGCAAGGGCTCGTCCACGGGCTGGCTCAAGACCGAGTGGAGCGTCGAGCCGGGCGAGGAGTTCGACGTCATCTTCCACATTCACGACACGTCGGATGGGATCCTGGATTCCGAGGTGATTCTCGACTCTTTCCAGTTCCTCGGCAAGGCCGATCCGGGCACCACGCCCGTCGAGTGACGCGCCCTCCCTCGTTTTCCACGCAACCTTCAGGGTCGAGCGGCCGATAGAGAGGGCATGACGTCCTCCATCCATGCCCGTTCGAAACCATTTCTCGCGGCCCTTGCCATCGCCCTCGCCTCCTGCGACCTCGGCGACCTGCCCGATCTGGGACCGGGCCGGACCGAGGAAGATCCGCTCGAGGCGGTGTTCATCGACGTTGGACAGGGCGACTCCGCGCTGTTCACGCTGCCCGACGGCGCGGTCGTGCTCGTTGACGGCGGCGACGAGGGCGCGGGCCTGCTCGCCGTGCTGCCGGTCCTCGACGAGCGCGGGATCGGCGCCATCGATCTGCTCGTGCTCACGCACCCGCACGCGGACCACTGCGGCGGGCTCGACGAGGTGCTGCAGCGCGTGGCGGTCGATGAGATCTGGGAGAACGGCGAGACCGCGGACACGCCCGCGTACGAGGACTTCGCCGCGGCCAGGGACGCGTCCGGCGCCCGGGTCGCGCAGCCCAAGGTCGGCGAGAGCCGTGTGTTCGGCGACGTGTCGCTCGAGGTGCTTGCGACCGCGTCGGGCTTTCCCGGGCAGAACAACGACTCCATTGTCCTTGCGCTGCGCTACGGCGACGTGGGCTTCCTGCTCGCAGGCGACGCCGAGGCCGAGGAGCAGCGCGATCTGCTGTCCGCGCACGGCGGCGATCTCGGTGCGGACGTGCTCAAGGTCCCGCACCACGGCTCCTCCAACTTCGACCCCGGCTTTCCTCGGGCCGTGTCGCCCCGCTTCGGGGTGATCTCGTGCGGCGCGGACAACGAGTACGGCCACCCGACCTCCGAGGCGCTCGCGGCCTACGGATCTCTCGGCGCGACCGTCTGTCGCACCGACGTGCTGGGCGACGTCGCATTTCGCACCGATGGCGCCGACCTCGAATCGAGCTGCGCGGGTCTTTAAGATTGTCGCGGATCAGTAGATGGCGAGCGGACCGACCTCGGCCTCGACCGCGTCGAGGATGGCGCGGCTCTTCACCGCTTCGAGCATGGCGTTGTGGTCCGTGTGCAGGGGCCGGTCCTCGTCGAGGTGCGCGACGAACCTGCGCACCGCCGCCCTGGCCGCGAGCGTGCCCTTGCCCGGCGTGTACTCGCGGAAGTCGAGGGCCTGGGCCGCGGCCATGTACTCGATGCCCAGCACGCCGTTCGCGACCTCGAGGATCTGACGCGTCTTGAGCGCGGAGTTCATGCCCATGGACACGAAGTCCTCTTGATCGGCCGCGGCCGGGATGGACTGGATGTAGGCCGGCGCCGAGAGGATCTTCTGCTCCACGATCTGCATGTCGGCCGTGTACTGCGACAGCATCATGCCCGAGAACATGCCTGCGCCCTTGGTGAGGAACTCGGGCAGGCCCACGCTGAGCGCCGGGTTTGTGAGCCGGTTGAGGCGCCGCTCCGACAGGACGCACACCATGGTGATTGCCGCGCCGAGCGTGTCGAGCGGCAGGCTGATGGGCGTTCCCTGGAAGTTGGCGCCGGTCAGCACGACCTTGTCGTCCGGCAGGAAGATGGGGTTGTCGCCCGCGCCGTTGGCCTCGATCTCGAGCTGCTCGCGGGTCCAGCGCAGCTGATCGCGCGCCGTGCCGATGACCTGCGGCGTGGAGCGCATGGAGTAGGCGTCCTGCACCTTGGTCTTGGTCTTGCCCATGACCAGGTCGGACCCGGCGATGACCTTGCGGATGTTGGCCGCGGACGTGACCGCGCCGCGGAAGCCGCGCAGCTCGTGCAGCCGCGTGTCGTAGGGCTTCATGTTGGCCTTGAGCGCCTCGAGCGTCATGGCCGCCGCGACCTCGGCCTGCTTGAGCCAGCGCTCCGCGTCCCACACGGCGAGGCACCCCATGCCGTTGATGAGGTTCGAGCCGTTGATGGCCGAGAGCCCGTCGCGCGCCTTGAGCCCGGGCGGCGTGATGCCGGCCTTGGCGAGGCCTTTGGCCGCCGGGAGCCGCTCGCCGCCGAGGAACACCTCGCCTTCGCCCATCAGGGTGAGCGCGATCTGGCTCATGGGCGCGAGATCGCCGCAGGCCCCCACGGACCCCTTCTCGCACACCACCGGGGTCACGCCCTTGTTCAGCATGTCCACGTACGTCTGCGAGATCTCGAGGCGGCAACCCGAATAGCCCTGGGCGTGCACGTTGACGCGCAGGAGCATGGCGGCGCGCACGTGCTCGACGGGCGCCGGTGCGCCGATGCCCGCCGCGTGGTTGTAGATGAGATAGCGCTGGAACTGGCCGACCTGCTCGTCCGAGAGCACGATCTCGGAGAACTCGCCGATGCCGGTGTTCACCCCGTACATGATCTCGCGCGCCTCGACGCGCTGATCGAGGAAGGCGCGGCACTTCTTGATACGCGCGATCGCGTCCGGGTGAAGCTCAACCTTCTCGTTGCCGCGGGCGACGGCGACCACGTTGTCGACCGTGAGCTTCTTGCCTGTGATGGAAAGGGTCATAAAGTTCCTCCTCTAGCGCAGGAGGTCGGAGGCCATCTTGGCGGCGCGATCCGTGCGCTCCCAGGTGAAGGTCTTCTCGGTGCGGCCGAAGTGGCCGTAGGCCGCGGTCGCCTTGTAGATCGGGCGCAGAAGATCGAGCTGCTCGATGATGGCGGCCGGCCGCATGTCGAACTTCTTCTCCACGTATGCGCCGAGCTTTTCATCCGGGATCCTGCCCGTGCCGAACGTCTGCACCAGCACGGACACGGGCCTTGCCACGCCGATGGCGTACGAGACCTGGATCTGGCAGCGCTCGGCCAGGCCGGCGGCCACGATGTTCTTGGCCACGTAGCGCGAGTAGTACGCGGCGGAGCGGTCGACCTTGGACGGGTCCTTGCCCGAGAAGGCTCCGCCGCCGTGGGCGCCCATGCCGCCGTAAGTGTCGACGATAATCTTGCGGCCGGTGACGCCCGCGTCCGCGTACGGCCCGCCGAGCACGAAGCGGCCCGTGGGGTTCACGAAGATCTTGGTCTTCCCGTCGTAGAGCTTCCTCGGCAGCGTGGTCGCGATCACGTTCTCGGTGATCCACTCCTGCAGCTCGCGGTGGGTCACGTCGTCCGTGTGCTGGGTGGAGACCACGACCGTGTCCACATGCACGGGCCTGCCGTCGCGGTAGCGGATCGTGACCTGGCTCTTGCTGTCGGGTCGGATGAACGGCGCCTTGCCCGCCTTGCGGATCTTGGCCAGCGTGCGCATGAGGGCGTTGGCGAGCATGATCGGCAGGGGCATGAGCTCCTTGGTCTCGTTGCACGCGAACCCGAACATCATGCCCTGGTCGCCGGCGCCTTGGTCCTTGAAGAGCCCCTTGCCCTTGGTCACACCCTGCGAGATGTCCGGCGACTGCTTCTCGATGGCCGTCAACACGGCGCAGGTGTCGGCGTCGAAGCCCATGGCGGAATCGGTGTAGCCGATTTCGCGGATCGTCTCGCGCACCACCGTGGGCATGTCGACCCAGGTGGACGTGGTGATCTCCCCGGCGATGACCGCCATGCCGGTCTTCACCATGGTCTCGCAGGCCACGCGAGATCTGGGATCGTCCTTGAGGCAGGCGTCGAGGATCGCGTCCGAGATCTGGTCGCAGACCTTGTCCGGGTGCCCCTCGGAAACCGATTCCGACGTGAACAGGTGCTCGCTCATCTCGCTCTCCTTCCATTCCCGGGCGTGCGCGCCGTGGCGGCCCGCGGTTCGAAGAACAGGGAATAGTCACCTACGATGCGAAAGGGGGGTTGTCAACTTCGGGCTCGAAAACCGGGCCGGATCAGACCAGGACGCGTTCGATGCGGGCGCCGAGCGCGCGCAGGCGTCCGTCGATGTTCTCGTAGCCTCGGTCGATCTGGCGGATGTTGTGGATGACCGACCGTCCCTTGGCCTTGAGCGCCGCGATGAGCAGGGCCATGCCGGCGCGGATATCCGGGCTCGACAGCTCGGCGCCGAACATGGACGACGGCCCGATGACTACGGCGCGGTGCGGGTCGCACAGGATGATCTTGGCGCCCATGGAGATGAGCGCGTCCACGAAGAACAGCCGGCTCTCGAACATCTTCTCGTGGATGACCACCGTGCCCGTGCACTGGGTGGCCGCGACGAGCGCGATGGACGTGAGATCCGCCGGGAACCCGGGCCACGGGGCGTCGTCTATGATGGGAATGGCGCCGCCCAGGTCGCACTCAATGCGCAGCTCCTGGCCGGACGGGACCGTGAGCGTGGTGCCCTCGAGCTCGGTGCGCACGCCGAGCCTGCGGAAGGCCATGCGGATCATGCGCATGTTCTGCGGCTCCACGTCGCGGATGGCGATCTCGCCGCCGGTCACGGCCGCAAGCCCGATGAAGCTGCCGATCTCGATGTGGTCGCTCATGATGCGGTGCTCGCCGCCCTTGAGCGAGGGCACGCCGTGCACGTGGAGGACATTGCTCCCGACGCCCTCGATGCGCGCGCCCATGGCGTTCAGGAAGCGGCACAACCCCTGCACGTGAGGCTCGCACGCCGCGTTCCCGATGACCGAGTCGCCCTCGGCCATGGAGGCGGCCATGACCGCGTTCTCCGTGGCCATGACCGACGCCTCGTCGAGGAAGATCTCGGCGCCCCTGAGCCCGTGCGGCGCGTCGATCTGATAGGAGCGGTTCATGACCACGTTGGCGCCCAGCTCCCGCAGGGCCAGCACGTGCGTGTCGAGCCGCCTTCGTCCGATGCGGTCGCCCCCCGGCCGCGGCAGGGTGAGGTGCCCGCGCCGCGCGAGGAGCGGGCCCGCGAGCAGGAACGACGCTCGGATCTGCGCGCACGCCGCCTGATCCGGCTCGTCGTTGCCCACGCTGCGCGGGTCGATCACGAGGTGCCCGTCCGGCGTGCTCTCCACCGTGGCGCCCAGGCTCTGGATGACCTGGATCATGGAGTTGATGTCGCCGATGCGCGGCACGTTCTTGAGGACGACCGGGGACGACGCCAGCAGGCTCGCGGCCAGGACCGGCAGGGCTTCGTTCTTGTTTCCGGCGGGGCGCACCTCTCCGGATAGCGGCACTCCGCCTTCCACGATGAAGCTGGCCATCCAATGCTCCTTGTCAGCTTCTCTGGACTGAACAATCGCACAGGCAACAATCGGGTGACAAGCAAAAAGTGCTTGAAATCAATCGTGATCCCGTGCCCCGTACACGGCAGCCGGAATATTCCAAAACTGCGGTTCCGCGTGTCACCCGTTCTTCACAAAGCCGTGCAACCCCGCTAGGATGAGCACTCGGCGCCGAGGTTCGCGACCAGAGCGCCAGGCGGAGGAGCCATGGCCGTTGCGGTGGGCATAGACTTGGGGACGACGAACTCGTGCGTGGCGGTCGTGCAGGCCGGTCGGGCCCGGGTCGTCGAAGATCGCGGGGGACGACGGATCCAGCCCTCGGTGATTTCCTTCCCGCCCGAGAGGGAGTTCCTCGCCGGCCACGCGGCCAAGGAGCGGCTCGTCAGCGACGCGGCCAACACGATCTTCTCCTTCAAGCGCCTCATCGGCCGCGACTTCAAGTCCCCGGAGATGGAGCGCGCCATGCGGGAGGTGCCTTACTCCATCGCCCAGGGCCCGGAAGGCATCCCCATCATTCGCGCGCGCGGTCGCGAGATCTCCCTGCCCGAGGTGTCGGCCATGATGCTGCGCCACCTGCGCGACATGACGCAGGAGAGCCTCGGCGTCGACATCGACCAGGCGGTCATCACGGCTCCGGCCAACTTCAACGACGTGCAGCGCGCGTCCACCAAGGTGGCCGGCCGCATCGCGGGCTACAACGTCATGCGCATCCTCAACGAGCCGACCGCCGCGGCGCTGGCCTACGGCTTCGGCAACAGGCTTGAGGAGCGCATCGCCATCTACGACTTCGGCGGCGGCACGTTCGACATCACCATCGTGGAGCTCCAGGGCGACATCTTCGAGGTGCTCGCCACGGCCGGCGAGACATACCTGGGCGGGGACGACTTCGACGATCGCGTGGCCGAGGAAATGCGCGTCCAGTTCTTGAAGCAGCACCGTTACGACCTGGCCGAGGATCCGGTGGCCATGCAGCGCGTGCGGCTCGTGGCCGAGAAGATGAAGTGCCAGCTGTCAAGCCTCGAGGAGGTGCAGGCCACCCTGCGCGAGCTCGCCTACGGCGCGGGCGGCGCGCCCATCGATTTCAGCTTCAACCTGACACGCAAGAAGTTCGAGCAGCTCGTGGCGCCGCTCGTAGACCGCAGTCTCAAGGTGTGCGAGGACGCGCTCAAGCTGGCCGGCATGGATCGCGCGCGGCTCGACAACCTGGTGCTCGTCGGCGGAACGACGCGCATGCCGCTCGTGCGCGCGAAGGTCGCGGAGTATTTCGGCGTGAAGCCCCGCACCGAGATCAACCCGGACGAGGTGGTCGCCATCGGAGCGGCGATCCACGCGTACTCCCTGACCGGCGAGGAGCTCCCGGATCGCCCGATGGTCTCGGTGCACCCCATGGGTGATCGCGCCGGTCTCGCTTCGCAGACGCGCAGCTCCAAGATGCCGGGCCGGCTCCCGTCGTCTCCGCCGCCGCCCGTGCCGCCTCCCGTGCCCTCCTCCACCACGGTGGCCGGGGCGCCGGGGCCGTTCCCGCTCGGGCCGCTGCCGCAGAGGGAGCCGTCCTCGGACGTGCAGAGGACCATCCACGGGCTGCCCTTGCCCACGCGTGGGGAGCGCGGCGACGCCACGGCCAAGACCGTGGCGTGGGGTGCGAAGCCGCCGCCCGTGCCGCACCCGATTCCGACCAAGCCGCCGCCGGGCGTCGCGGCCGCGGGGCTGACGGTTCCCATGGAGCCGCTGCCCGAGGAAACCGGGCTCGACGTGAATTTCGATAACCTTCCGGACGTGCACTCTTCGGAGAAGGACAGGCACGTGGTCTGGGATCTTCCGGCGCCCAAGCCCGGTGCCGTCGATCTTCCGGCGCCCAAGCCCGGTGCCGTTGATCTTCCGGCGCCCAAGCCCGGTGCCGTCGACCTCCCTGCGCCGAAGCCCGGGGCTGCCCATCAGCCCACGCGCGCCGGGGTGGGCGCGCTTCCGCCGATTCCGAACGTGCCCGGGCAGAAGACCTTCGGCGCCGCCCCCCCACCGCCGCCGCCCATGCCGGCCGAGACGATGACCGAGCCCGAAGCCATGGCATGGCCCGAGATCCAGCCGCCGCCGCAGACCAGGCCCCGGCTGGACGCCCCTACGGATCTGGAGGACGCCTCGTGGAATGACATTCTCGGAGCCGCGGCGGCCAAAGCCAAGACCCCACCGCCACCGCCTCCTCCGATGTCCTGGCCGGCCATCTCGCCGGATTTTCAAGAACCCGCGGCGATGGCGCCCGTTCCCGAGCCCGTTTCCGCTCCCGATCCTCCTCCCCTGGCGTGGCCGGGCGGCGAGCCCGAGACGACCACGCGCGAAGGCCTCGGCGCCGCGCCCGCCTTCCCTTCGTGGGGCGCACCGACGGCCGCCGCGCCCGTGCTTTCGCCGCCGGAATCGGTGCCGCCGATCTCGGGGTTCGGTTCCCTCGACGCGATCTTCTCCGAGCCGCCGCGCGACGAGGTGGCCGGACGCGGCAAGGTCGGCATCGAACCCGGGACGCGGGAGTCATTTTCGGTCTCCATGACCGGAAAACCCAGCACCGCGCTGCTGCTCGACGTCACGCCGCGCGCGCTCGGCGTGGCCACCACCGGCGGCTACTGCGACCAGATCATCGAACGCAATGCGGCGATCCCGGTGGAGCAGACGCGCCTGTTCACCACCTCCCACGACGATCAGACCGAGGTGGCGGTGGAGGTGGTCCAGGGTGAGTCGCGGCGCACCGAGGAGAACACCTCTTTGGGCCGCGTGGTGCTGGCCGGCCTGCGTCCGGCGCCGCGCGGCGACATCAAGATCCGCGTGACGTTCGAGATCGACACGGACGGCATTCTGGGCGTCTCGGCCAGGAACGAAGAGACCGGTGAGGCGCAGGCCACGCGCATCGTGCTGTCGGGCGGCCTCGACGACACGCAGGTCGAGGTGCTCGTCAAGAAGTACGCGGCGAAAACGTCATGAGCGCGAGAGACCCCGGCTTCGACTCCTATGTCATGAAGATTTCCGCGGTGCTGGATCGCCTGGACTACTATCGCCTGCTCGGGCTCGGCGAGTCGGCCAAGCTCGCGGACGTCAAGAAGGCGTTCTACTCCATCGCGGAGAAGTTCCACCCCGATCGCAACCGCGACGCCTCGAAGGAAGTGCAGGCGGCGGTCTACGCCATCTTCAAGCGCATCAACGAGGCCTACCGCGTCCTGTGTGATCCGCAGCGGAGGGCCGCGTACGACGCCTCGCTGAAGCAGGGCAACATGCGTCTCGACCAGGAGGCCCGCAAGACCGCGATCCCCAAGACGCCCGAGGACACCATCTCCTCGCGCGAGGCCCGCCAGTTTTACAGGCAGGCCGCCGAGGCGTTGCAGAAGGGCAACCTGATGCAGGCCGAGCTGCACATCAAGGTGGCGGCGAGCCGCGAGCCCGGCAGCGCGGCCATCAAGCAGCTGGAGGCGCGCATCCGGGCCGAGAAGGCGTCCAAGAAGAAGGCATAGCCCTCCCGTCCTTCACCTCACGCGGTCCCGTGCCAGCGCCTCCATGATACGACGGGCGAGCCCGGGGCCGATCCCTTCGATCTTCTCGAGCTCCTCGACGCTTGCCTCTTCGACGCGCTTCACGCTTCCCATCTGCGTGAGCAGCCGCGCCTTCCTGTGCGGACCCAGGCCCGGCACATCGTCGAGCCGGGACCGCAGCGCGTGCTTTGCACGCACCTTGCGCTGGTACCCGATCGCCAGGCGGTGCGCCTCGTCGCGAGCCATGGCGAGGAGCAGCAGCGCAGCCGCGCCGCCCTTGATCGGGATGGGGTTCTTGCGGCCCGGCAGGAAGATGCGGTCTCCCTCGTCCGCGCCGCGGTCCTTGGCCAGCGCCACGACCGCCTGGCCCGCGACCCCCGCCTCCGACAGGGCTTCCTGCGCCACCCTCAGCTGGCCGCGCCCGCCGTCCACGACCAGGAGGTCGGGCGCCTCCCAGCCGGCCTCGCCCGCGGCGGCGCGCGTGAAGCGACGCCTCACGACCTCGAGCATGGCCCCGTAGTCGTCGCCCCGGCCCGCTCCCTTCAGGCGGTACGTGCGGCCCCTTGCCCTGTCGATGCGCCCGTCTTCCACGCGGCTCACGGCGCCCACGGTGTCGCCGCCGGCGAGGTGCGAGATGTCCGCGCATTCCACGCGCCTGGGCGGCACGGCGAGATGCAGGGCGCGCCGGACTTCCTCGAGACGTGATCGGGAATCCTCGCGTGAGCGAAGCCTTGCCTTGAGGGCCTGCTCGGCGTTGCGGTCCGCCATCTCGGCCCGCGCCCTCCTGGGGCCGCGCGCGGCGTGGGCGACCCGCACCTTCCGGCCCGTCCGTTCGGAGAGCGCGGCGGACAGCGCGGCCGCGTCCGGCAAAGACCGCGACACCGAGATCAGCTCGGGAACGAGCCCCGTCTCCATGTAGCGCTGGCCGATGAACGACGACAGGATCTCCTCGTCCGGGAACGCCTGGTCCGGGAAATGGAAATCCTTGAGCTCGAAGATCCTCCCGCCGCGCACTTCGAGCACCGCGACCACGACCTCGTCGCCGTGCCGCGCGAGACCCACGACGTCGTGGTCCTTCTCGTCGAAGACCGTGACGGTCTGCGGCCTCAAGGTCTCCTCCACGGCGCGGATCTGGTCGCGGTACACGGCGGCGCGCTCGTAGTCCATGGCGCCGGACGCCGCTTCCATGCGCTCACGCATCACGCCGAGAAGCTCCGCGCGCCGGCCGGACAGGAACAATTCGACGAACTCCACCTGCCTGCGGTACTCCTCGGCGTCCACTTCGAGCACGCACGGCGCGGGGCAGCGCTTGATCTGGTGCTGCAGGCAAGGGCGCCTGCGCGAGGCCATGGCGCGATCCGAGCACGAGCGCAGACGGAAGTGGCGGTTGACCACGCGCACGGTCTCGCGGGCGGCGCTCGCCGAGTGATATGGGCCGAAAAATGTCGTGCCCTTGTCCCGCGGCCGGCGCACGATTTCGAGGCGCGGCCACGGCTTCGACCCGTCGAGGCGCAGGGAGAGGAAGTCCTTGTCGTCCTTGAGCTTCACATTGTAGCGCGGAGCATGCTTTTTGATGAGGTCGCTCTCGAGGAGGATCGCTTCCTTCTCGTTCGTCGTGAGCACCAGGTCGATATCGCCGAGGAGCGCGCGCAGGCGCGAGACGAAGAAACGCCCGTCCGACGTGTTGGGAGAGAAATAGGAGCGCACGCGCGCATGCAGGTTCTTGGCCTTGCCGACGTAGATCACGGCTCCGCGCGGATCCTTCATGAGGTAGACGCCGGGCGAGCGGGGAAGGGCGTCGAGGATCTCCGAGAGTCTTTTGTCATCCATGCGGGGCGTGTCTCGAACAGGTGCGCGGCAAAAGCGGGGTGGGGGAGGTCAATCCTTGTCTCCGGTCTCTCCCTCGCCCGGCGTGTGCTCAGGACCGCCGTTCACCATTTCTTTGAGGTCCTTTCCAACCTTGAAGAACGGGAGGCGCTTGGAATCCACATTGACGGGCTCCCCGGTACGCGGATTGCGGCCGTTGTACGGGCGGTACTGCCTGACCGTGAAGCTTCCGAACCCCCTGATCTCAATGCCTTCTCCCTTGCCCAGAGCGTCGGTCATGGAGTCGAAGATGCAGTTCACGACCTGCTCCGAACGGCTCTTCGTAATGTTCGCCTGGCTCGCGACCGAGTCGATGAGCTCCGATTTCGTCATGGGCACGGCTCCTTTTTTATGAGTGCTAAACGTTAACAGTTGGATGGTTTCTAATCAAGGCTCATCGCAGGTTCGCGGGTTCGGGGCTCAGTCGAGCGGACGCACGAGCAGACCGGAGCGCAGCTTGGGCTCGAACCAGGTGGACTTGGGCGGCATGATCTGGCCCGCGTCCGCGATGGCCATGAGCTGGTCCATGGACGTGGCGTGCAGGGCGAACGCCACGGCCCACCCGCCGTTCACGCGCCGTTCGAGCTCGGCCGTGCCGCGGATGCCGCCCACGAAGTCGATGCGCTTGTCGCGCCGCGGATCTCCGATGCCGAGCAGGGGGGCGAGCAGGTTCTCCTGCAGGATGGAGACGTCGAGGCTGCGCACCGGATCCTGGCCGTCGTAGCTGCCCGGCCTGGCCCGCAGGCGGTACCACTGCCCGCCCAGGAACATGCCGAACTCGGTGGCGCGCCCGGGACGCGGCGACTCGGTCTTCTCGGCCTCGAACTTCTCGCGCACGGCGTTCAGGAACGAGCCCTGGGACTGCCCCTTCAGGTCCTTGACCACCCGGTTGTAGTCCATGATGTGCATCTGGTCGTGCGGGAAGATGACGGCCAGGAAATGGTTGTATCCTTCTTCTCCCGTGTGGTGCGGGTTCTTGGCCTTGCGCAGGTCGTGCACGGCGCTCGCCGCGGCCGAACGGTGGTGTCCGTCGGCCACGTACATGTTCGGAAGCTTCGCGAACTCGCCAGTGAGAGCCGCGATTGCGGCCACGCCGTCCACCACCCACACCACGTGCCGGATGCCGTCGTCGGCCACGAGATCGTACACGGGCTTGCCGGCCCGCACGCCGTCGACCAGCGCGTCGATCCGGTCCGAAGCCTTGTAGGTCAGGAACACGGGCCCGCTGTTCACGTTGAGCGTGTCCAGGTGCCGCGTGCGGTCCTTTTCCTTGTCGGCGCGGGTGAGCTCGTGCTTCTTGATGAGCCCGCTCTGGTACTCGGCCACGCTGGCGCCGGCCACCACGCCGACCTGCACATGATCCCGATCGCGGATGCGCATGGTCTGCTGGTAGACGTACAGGCACGGGCGCTCCTCGCGGAACAGGACCCCGTCCTTGTGCAGGCGCGCCAGGTTCTCGGCGCCCTTGGCATAAACTTGATCCGAGTAGAGATCGACATCCGGATCGAGGTCGATTTCGGGTTTCGACACATGCAGGAACGAGTCGGGGTTGCCCTGCGCCATGGCGCGCGCCTCTTCCGAGGAGAGCACGTCGTAGGGCGGGCTGGCCACCCTGCTCGCCTTGTCGGGAGTGGGCCGAAGGGCCCGGAAGGGCTTGATGATCGACATCGCGAACCTCCGAGGGTTGTTGCGGAGCGGGAACCCTTGCCCGCTCCCTGTGGTTGCTCTACACTGCCGCTATCGCGACGAAAGGCTCAAGAACAGTTGCCGCCAGGGTTGAGGAAAAGCAATGAAAAAACACATCGCCGCAATGGTCGCTCTTGTCCTCGCCGGGATCCTCGGCGGGTGCGATGACGGGGACACCGCCCAACTGTGGGTCTATAACGACATCGACGCCAGCGTCGTCGGGCTCTATCTCTCCGGCGCGTCCGAGACATCGGACCTCCTCAAGGAAGCCGAGGTCGTGAGCTTCGTGGACGGCGGTTGGATCGAGGACGGCCCCCTGTCCGACGCCGGGCTGGGCCGGGAGTCGATCGTCGCCGTGACCGGGATCAAACCCGGCACCTACACGTGGCGCGTGGTCTTTCCCGCGAACCAGAGCCCCATCGATGGCGTCGCGGTGCCGGAGTACAGGGGCGTCCAGGAATTCACGGTCTATCCGGGCCGCAACAACCTGGTTCTCAAGATGTCTAAAGCCAAGTAAGGAGGGGATCATGTTCCGCAAGACAGTCGTTGTCCTCTTCGCAATGCTCGTGCCAGCGCTGGCCTTTGCGCAAGCCAAGGGCGCGCCTGGCACGGCAACCATCCTTGGAGCAGGACACGTCAAGTATCTGGCCCAGGACTACGAAGGGGCGCTCAAGAAATACGAGGAGGCGCGCGACAAGGACTCCGGGCAGCCGATCGTCTACTATTTCGCGGGCTGTGCCCTCGCCAAGCTGAAGAGATGGGACGACGCGCTCTCCCAGTTCAGGACGGCCGCCACCATCGCGGGGGTCAAGGACGAGTCCATGCACGCGCGGGCCTTTTTCATCGCCGCCGTGACCCTGGAGCTGAAGGGCGATCTGGCCGGAGCCAAGTCCGCTTGGGAGGACTACCTCGCGTACGCGCAGGCCCACGAAAAGGCTGTGATCTACCCGAACTCGGCCAGGGAACGCATCAGCGCCATCGAAAAGAAGCTGAAGCTCGATGAGGATTACAAGATCGTCGTCGAGAGGATCAAAAAGAACGAGGGCGGCCAGTAGCACCCGCCCCGCCCCGGGGACACGGAAGGCGCTTTGGGTCGAGAAGGAACCCGTCGAAGAGAATGGCCATGGACGACCGCGGTGACAGGGGGGCACGAGACCCTTCGGAGGGCGAGTGGCGGGGCCGCAAGCGGCGTGACGACACGCCGTCTTTCATCCGCAACGTGCAGGCCCGCGCCGAGATGCTGAACCCGCAACGCACGGGAGAGGCCATTCCCGTGCTGACCATGCCCAAGTCGATCCGGATCTGGCGGAGGGTGCGGTGGCCCCTGTTCGTGTTTCTCGTCGTGGCCCTGCTCACGGCCGTCGGCCTGTTCACGAACGATCGGCTGGTGGCCTCGAGCGTGGAGCGCTCCATCAACGAGGCGCGCGACGCCGAGTCGACGGGGTCCTTGGAGGGGCTCAAGCGGGCCGAACAGATTCTGTCGTCGCTGGCCGAGCGGCATCCGGAGCGGGCCGCCGCACAGGCGGCATGGGCCTGGCAGGCGCTTGTGACGGGTGAGCTGCTCGGACCGGCCGACGTCTACATCAAGAAGGCCAAGGAAGCCCTGGGGCGCGCAGGAACGGCCAACAGCGCCATGGGCCTTGCGGCCAGGGCTGCGCTCGCTCACGCGGAGGGTGACGATCAGGGCGCCCTTTCCCTGGCCGAGCAGGGCATCAAGGACTTTCCGGACGAGCCGCGGCTGCACCTGGCCCGCGTCTGGGCTCTTGCCGGCAAGAAGCAGTTCGCGCAGGCGCGCGAGGCCGTCGACGCGACGCGCAAGAAGGCTCCCACGTACGTGCCGCTCCTCTCCGCCGGGCTTGCCGTCAGTCTGGAGCAGCGCGACGTCGAGGCCGCCCGCGCCATCATCGAGCAGCTGCTGACCATCGAGCCCGGTCATCTCTTCGCGTCGCTTGCCTCGGTGCGCCTCCTTCTCCCCGATTGGGGCGAGGAGAGTCCGTCCGAGGATGTGGCCGAGACCCTGGCGGGCCAGATGGCGGTCTTAAAGCCGCGTATCGATTCGGCGCCACCCAAGCTGACCATCATGGGCCGCTACCTGCTCGGCAGGGTCGATCTCTTGACCGATCGGATCGAGGAGGCCGTCGAGTCTCTGCGCTTCGCGGCGGCCCAGAGCCCCGATCCGGACGTCACGGCCTGGTACGCGTACGCCGTGCAGCGCCTGCAGGGTCCGGCCGCCTGCCTTCTTGCGCTCGACGAGCGGAACGTCGCGCAGAGCCCCGCGGCGCTCGACGTCCGCGCCCGCTGCCTGCTCGATGCGCACCACCTCTCGCAGGCCAGGGACGTGGTCGCGAAGATGGCCGCGCTCGACTCGTTGCGGGAAAGCGCGCGGCGCCTCGAGTGGACCCTCGCCGTGAGAGCCGGAGACGCGGCGAACGCCCTCTCTAAAATGCCGGCCGTCCTCGGTGCCGATGACCAATGGGTCGCGCTCGAGGCGCACGATCTGTTCCGAGCTCGGGGAGACTTGGAAGGCACCAAGGTCCTCGTGGATCGCATGCGCAACGGGCTGCCGAAGTGCGCCGTGGCCCTGCAGGCGTGGCACGGGACGAACCCGGAGCTGGTCGTCAGCCTGTTTACGCCCGAGCGGGCGGCCGACGACGCGTGCCTGTCGGGCCTGGTTGCGCGCCTGATGCGTCGCCATCTGGCCCCGGCCGCGGTCAAAGAGGCGGCAAAGAACGCGTCTCACGCTGCGGGCGGCAACCTTTCCGTGGAGATTGATCGCGCGGCCGCGACGTGGCTCGTGGACAGCCGGGCCGCAGCGGTGAAGATCCTGGCGAACGTCGAGGCGGCGGGGCCCGACGCGACGCCCATCCGCGTCAAGCTGGCACGGGCCTACCTGGAGATGGGGCTCTCGGACAGGGCCGGAGCGGTGCTTGCGGGCGTCGAAGATCCGGACGCCCTGGCCGTGCGTCTCCTCGCCGCGCGCGAGGCGGGCAAGAAGGCCGACGCCGCGGCGCTTCTTATCAAGGCCCAGGCCGGGGCCAAGGCCGGCAAATCGCCCGCGCTTTCGTACTTCGCCCTGGAGGCGGCCTTTGATGCGGGCGCGTTCAAGCAGGTCATGGAAGAAGCCGACAGGCTCCTGCCGTCGGCCGGCGAGTGGACCGCCGAGATCGCGGAGCTCAAGGCCAGAGCGCTCGACTCGGTCGGGGAAGGCCTGGAGGCCGACCGCAGCCTGAACGGCACCGCGCGCGACGTGCGGGCCCCGGTCGGCATGGACGAGTCGTGGGAGACAACGGTCGCGTTCGTACGGCTCAACCTTCGCCGGGGCGGCGCATTCGTTTTCAAGGCCGTGGCGGCCATCAACGAGCTCGGCGCGATGGGCGTCAAGGACCCGGAGCTCTCCTACAGCTTCGCCGTGATCAACCTGCGACAGGGCAACGAGCGCGGGGCGCCGCGGCTCCTGCGCGAGGCCCTCGACGTGGATCCCTCCTTCATCCCGGCCTACAAGCAGCTCAAGGAGCTCGACAAGGTTCCGGACGAGGTGGCCGCCCGGATGAAGACCGTTCGGCCGGATTTGTCGCTCTAGGAAAAGGGCGGGCTCGCGGGGGCTACCTGGTGATGCCTTCCGGCTTCTGGAGCAGAGACAACGGATTTTCCGACTTCGCGCAAGTATCTGAAAAGCCCCTGCTGATCGCAATCCCGAGCGTCGGGGGTCGGCAGGAGCAATGCGCAAAGAATGCCTCACTATGCACGGCGTTGCGCCGCAGGAGGTCTCGCCGGAGTCGGTGACACGCCAGCTGACTGAGATGACACGCGTTTCGCGCCCTGCAGCGACGGCGGATGCGGCGGAACGGCGCTTGCATGTCACCGTGTCGGGGAGGTTGGCCATGCCGAGACGACTCGTTTCGTGGGTCTGGGGCGTCCTGTTGTGCGGGCTCGCCGGGTGCTACGCTTCCGCCGCGCCTGACATGGGCGAGGGAAACGACGAGACTTCCTGGCCGGATACGGGCGGAGGAGACGACGAGACTTCCTGGCCGGATGCAGGCGCGGGAGGCACGAATCCCTGCGGGCAAGCGGTGGACGCCGGGTTCTGCGATAAGGTCCAGTACTGCGAGGAGGAGATCCCCGCCGCCGAAGGGCCGCACGAGCGGGTGACCGCCGCGTTCGAGGAGCGCTACGCCGAGCGCGAGGGGTTGACCTACGCGGAGTTGCTGGAGGCCCACCGGCCGCCGTACATCGAGTCACTGGGCTTCGATCCCGTGGCCGCCGCTTTTCGCCAGAAGTTCATAGAGGCGTTCGGCCTCTCGAACGAGGCGATCGGCGTGCTCGACGACCTGGGGTTCGTGGTCGTGCCGGTCGCGCCGCGGGATCCCACACCGACCAACCCGCTGCCCACCGGGGCGGGGCCGTCCGAGATCTATCACCGGGTCTGGACCGCCGATCTGCCTGTGTTTGTCAGTGCGGACTCCATCCTCCACGCCTGGCACCGCACCTTTGACAACCTGCTGGTTGTGGCCGAGGAACGGGTGGCCATCCCCGCGCTGAGAGAGCTGGTCGTGCGGGTGCTCGGCGAGCTCGATCCGCGGGAACCCGCGGACAGGGACGCGATGCTGCTGGTCTCCGTAGGACGGAAGCTGCTCGAGCCGAGCTGGGCACCTCCGGGGGAGGTGGCGGACGAGGTGGCGACCTGGGTGGGTCTGGCCGAGGGCCTGGCCGAGGGCGCGGGGATCGTGTGCGTCCCGTTCCTCGGCGGACAGCTCAAGATGGACTTCAGCCAGTTCATCCCCCGCGGCCACTACACGCGGAGCGAGGCCTTGAAGAGGTACTTCAAGGCGATGCTGTGGTTCGGGCGTACCGACCTGGTGCTCGACGCGAGCGGATCCGTGCCGGTCACGGATTGTGACGACCCCAATCCGCGAGAGGAGGCGGCGGCCCGCGCCCTCGTCCGCGCTCTGCGGGACGGCTGCGCCGGCGAGATCTACCGGCGGATGGATCGCATCTACGGCACCTTCGTGGGGCGCACGAACGCCCTGACCCCCACTGCCCTGCTCGCCGCCTGCGCCGCGGTGGGCCGTCCCGGGTGCGTGGGGGAGCCGGACGATTTCGCGGCGATGTACGACGCCCTGCCGCGCGCCGCCTACTCGAGCCGTGTGTTCGGAGGCGATACGCCGCCCCTCACGCTGCGCTTCTTCCCTCAGCGCTTCGCCTACGACGCATGGGTCACCGCTCGCAGCACCACCCCTCGCCTGCAGCCGGCGTGGATAGGCGGCCGGGCGATGGCGATGCCGGAGGACGTGGCGTTCGTCCTCGGCTCGGACCGGGCCGCGGAGTACTTTGCCAAGGACATGGAAGACCCCCTCCGCGAGAACCTGCCCGCCACCCTGGCCGCCCTGCGGGACGTGATGGAGGAGATCGCGCCGAGCGAGCTGGAAGGGTCGATCTACAACCACTGGCTCGACGGGCTCGCCGCGCTGTCGCGGCCCGGACTGAGCTGGGATCTACCGGAGGTGATGCGCACGGCTCCGTGGCACGACCGCAAGCTGGAGGCGGTGCTGGCCAGCTGGGCGGAGCTGCGCCACGATACGATCCTGATCGTCGAGCAGAGCACCGGCGGTATCGACGGGTGCGTCTATCCGGACGGCTACGTGGAGCCCGTGCCCGGGCTCTGGAAGGCCCTGGGAGAGGCGGCGGTCACGATGTCCCGGCTGTTCAAGGATCTCGCGATCCCCTCGGTGAGCCCCGCGCTTTTCGGGCACTGGGTGTGGGTGCTCGACCACTTGGCACAGATCACGGAGCGGGAGCTCGCTGGCCAGCCGCTGACCGACGATCAGGCGCTGTTCCTGAACGACCTCGTATCCGACGCCTCGGAGTGGGGCTGCGGCGCGAGCGGCGCCCGGGTCTTCGACGGCTGGTACCCGAACCTTTTCTGGCAGGAATTCTGGCCGCTGTCCGCCAAAGGCGATCTGGGCATCGACTCGATCTCCGGGATGGCGGAGCCGCTCGTGATCGATGTGCACACCGACGCGGAGAACGAGGCCGCCCTCGAGGTGGCGACCAGCAACCCGGCGCTGATGGTGGTGGCGATCGAGAGGAGCGGCGACGTCACGCTCTACGGTGGACCGGTGTCCAGTTACTTTACCTTCCGCAAGCCGATCGGGGAGCGGATGACCGACGAGCAGTGGGCCGAGCAGGTGGAGCAGGATGCGTTGCCAGCATCTCCTCCCTTCACTGCAGCCTACCGCGTCGAGTGAACGCCGCCGCAAGCAAGTCCTGCGGCGATGTGCGCCGGTCGCGCACCACAAACACACGTCCGAACTCGTTGAAGTCCATACGCGGCGGGATGATACTTCGGTTTCCGTGTCGACCTCGTGTCAACGGACAGGGGAAATGGCGCTCACGAGGACCCGTGAGCGCCTCCGTTTCCAGGATGGGCTGCGGCGGGATTGGCCGTGCGGCCTGGGATGAAAATCACTTGGGGAGCTTGATCTTGGCCTTCGCGGTGGTGGGGCCGGACACCGTGATGTGGGGGCGCATCTTCTGGAAGGACTTCCGTCCGATGCCCTTCACCTTGGTGATGTCCTCCGGCTTCTGGAACGGGCGGACCTGGCGCTGGGCGACGATGTCGTCGGCCCTCGCCGGCCCCACGCCGGGCAGGAAGGCGAGCTCCACGGCCGTCGCCGTGTTGATGTTGACCACGTCGCTCGCCTGCGCAGGCTCCTGCGCGCTCGCTCCCGTTCCCGCGGCGAGAACCGCCGCCACCACCGCCGTCGCCACCATGATGCTGATGTTCCTCATCTCATTCCTCCTTCGTGCCACCCCGCGGGCGGCTGCTGTTCGCCGACCGAGCGGCGACCGTTGTCCGATTTCCTCGACTCGTACTCGCGAACGTGGATGCTGCCGTTCACCGGGAGCGCGTCGAGCTTGGCGCTGATCGAGCCGTCGCGGTTCTCGCTCGCGATCCCGATCTCGAGCCATATGCCCTTCTGCCCGTCGGCCTTGTCCACGATCGTGTAGACCTTGAGCACGCGCCTGCGCGCCCTGTCGTGCCCGTTCTCCACTCTCTTGCTTCTCCTTCTCCCCCAAGGGGGCTCGTTTCCGTCTTGGCTCGCCTCTCGTCCGGACGGCTCCCGCCATTGCAGCGACCGTGCCATCCGGCCGGGCGGCGCGGGCACACGCGAAATCGCGCGTCGCGGTCTTGCGAAACGGCGGTTCGGGACGTCACGTGGCGGCGCCGCCGCTCCCGCCGCCGCGATTGACAAGATCGCCGGGCCTTGCGCATGGTGGGTGAGGAGACGCGCACAGCCGAGAAGGAGGCCACCGTGAAGATCAGCTTGTTTTCAGGTTCGATTGAGAAGTGCGATGCGGATCTGGTGGTCGTCCCTGTCCGCAAGGGAGCTGTGAACCCGGCTTTCGAGCGCCTCGACCGCGCCTTCCGCGGGGCTCTCGCCAAGGCTGCGGCGCGGGAGCGGTTCAAGCCCGGCAAAGGGAAGATGTTCGTGTGGCACGGGTCCGCGAAGGGCGCGCACGGGCTGGTGATGGCCATCGGTCTCGGCACTCCGGAGCCGGACGCGGCGGAGTGGCGCACGGCCGTGGCCCGGGCCATCGGCATCGCGGTGAGACACCACCTGCGCTCCGTGGCCGTGTTCACGGATGCGACCTTTGAGCGGCGGGAGCTCGAGGCCCGATGGTCGGCCGAGGCGCTCGCCCTGGCGTCGTACCGCTTCTCGCGCTACCGCACCAAGGCTTCGAAAGAGACCCTTCCCGGCGTGGGCAAGGTCGGCGTTTTTCCGGCCGCGCCCGATCCCGCGGGCCTGCGTCGTGCGCTTGAGCACGGCCTGATGGCGGCCGCGGGCGTCGTGCTGGCCCGCGATCTCACCAACGAGCCGGCGAACGTGCTCTCGCCCGAGACCCTGGCCGCGCGGGCCGCGGAGCTCGCCCAAAAGAAGGGCCTTGCGTGCCGCGTGCTCGATCCGGCCGCCATCCGCGAGTCGAAGATGGGTCTCATCACGGCCGTCGCGGCCGGATCCGATCGAGAGCCCCGGCTCGTGCACCTGATCTATCGCCCCACGGGCAAGGCCCGCAGGAAGGTCGCGCTCGTGGGCAAGGGCATCACGTTCGACTCGGGCGGGATTTGCATCAAGCCGGCCAAGTCCATGGACGAGATGAAGACAGACATGGCCGGGGCAGCCCTGGTGCTCGGCGTCATGTCCGTCCTGCCGGACCTCGCGCCCGACCTGGAGGTCCACGGCATCCTCCCCATCGCGGAGAACGCCGTCGGCGGCTCGGCCACGAGGCCCGGCGACGTGGTGAAGTCCATGGAGGGGCTCATGGTCGAGATCGTGAACACGGACGCCGAGGGCCGGCTCATCCTGGCGGACGCGATCGCTTACGCCCGCAAGGAGAAGCCCGACGTGCTCGTGGACCTCGCCACGCTGACGGGCGCGTGCATGGTGGCCCTGGGGCCGTTCACCGCCGGGGTGTTCTCCAACGACGAGGCGCTGGCCGGGGCCTTCCTCGCCGCGGCCGCCCGGGCCGGGGAGTCTGCCTGGCGCATGCCGCTCCTCGAATCGCTCGAGAAGGACGTGAGGAGCGACGTGGCGGACATCAAGAACACGGGCGGGAAGTGGGGCGGCGCCATCGCGGGCGCCCTCTTCCTCAAGGCCTTCGTCGGAAAGACGCCGTGGCTCCACGTGGACATCGCGGGGCCGGCGCGCGCCGATTCCGCGACGCCGCTTTGCCCCAAGGGGGCCACGGGTTACGGCGTGCTCACGTGCCTTGAGCTCCTCGCGAGGATGTGATCCGACCCGGGAGAGCTCCTGATCCTTCCCTCGTCGCGCCTCTCGGGATAGAGTGTCCCTCATGGGCGACTTCCAGCTCCCGCCGCAGGCGTTCAGGCTCATCGCGCGCGCGTTCACCCGCGAGATGATCGTGAGCGAGCTCTTGAATGCGGGCATCGACGTTCCGGCCAACGACAAGGAAATCATCGGCACCTGGGTCAAGCACCTGGCCCACGTGTTCGACCCCACGGACAACCCGTACTCGCTCGACTCCCTGCTGATGGGGCTCACGGCGGGCGGCATCGGTTTCTTGCAGGCCAACAACCTGCTGTCCGACGCCCTCAAGCGCGCGCTCCTGCTCAACGTGCTCATCGTCGACGCCGACTCGCTCATGCAGGCGCTCCTCGCCCGCGTGCTGCGCGAGACGCCCATGGTGGCCAACGTCATCGAGGGGCGCGGCCTCGACAAGCTCGAGGAGATCATCAACAAGGAGCACATCAAGATCGTGTTCGTGGACGCGTACCGCTACGACGTGGAGGCCGTGGCCAAGGTCGTCGAGAAGCTCGTCGCCACGCGCGACTACCTCCAGTTCGTGATCTTCAGCGACGTGAAGAAGCTCCTCGAGGTGTGCCCCACGCTGCCGCCGGCGCTCGCCAAGAGCGTGGCCCTCGACAAGAACATCAGCCTGAAGGACTTCCGGCCTGCCGTGTACGGTGCGATCGAGGCCGTGCGCGCGCGCTTCCCCGGCCTTCTGCGCGAGGCGCGGCCCGACCCCAAGGATCTCGTGGGCCGCATCGTGGGAAACCGCCTGCGCATCATCGAGGTCATCGGGCGCGGCGGGCAGGCCACCATCTACCGGGCCGACCACCTGCTCATGAACCGCCAGTGCGCGGTCAAGGTGCCGTTCGAGGAGGTCATGCGCGACCAGGAGGCCGTGGGGCGCTTCCAGCGCGAGGCCAAGCTGGCGAGCGCGGTCCAGCACCCCAACGTGCTGTCCGTGTTCGACTTCGGCACGGACGACAAGGGCATCACCTTCATGGTCATGGAGCTCGTCGACGGGCTGCCGCTCGATATCGTGCTCGAGGAGCGCGGCACGATCCCGCTCGAGGAGGTCATGGAGTACGCGCGCGGCATCGCGGCGGGCCTCGCGGCCGTGCACGCCATGGGCCTCGTCCACCGCGATCTCAAGCCCGGCAACGTGCTCCTGCACCACACGCCGGACGGGCGCGTCGTGCCCAAGCTGTCCGACTTCGGGTTCGCCATCGGGCCCACGTCCATCGGCGGCGCGCGGCTGACCATGGAGGGCATCGTGGTCGGCACCATCAAGTACATCTCGCCCGAGCAGGGCCAGGCCCAGCCCGTGGACCACCGCTCGGACATCTTCTCGTTCGGGCTGCTCCTCTACCGGCTGCTGACGGGCCAGGTGCCCTTCGACGACGAGAACGTGGCCCAGTCCCTCCTCAAGCGCATCCGGGAGCAGCCGGAGCCCCTGCGGCACTTCAAGCCGGATCTCCCGATCAACGACGAGGCCGAGCGGATCGTGCTCTCCATGATCGAGAAGAGCCCGGACAAGCGGCCCGATTCGGCCATGAGCGTGGTCGCGGCCATCGACAAGGCGCTCGGCTTCGAGCGCAAGTTCTGAGACACACGCGGTCGGTCCGTGAAGCTCCGTCCCATGGCCCAAACAAGGAACGCATTGTGAAGCAGGGCGAAGACTTCTTTTTCCTTCCGACCACCGCCAGGTTCCTGTACCGGCTGACGGCATGGATCGTCCTCGCCATCGGCGGCCTTGCGCTCGTTGGCTGGGCGTTCGACATCACGCTGCTCAAGAGCATCCGTGCAGGGTGGAACTCGATGAAGGTCGTCACGGCGATCTGCCTGATGATGTTGGCGGCCGCCTTCATGTGGCTACGGGCGGGCGACCCATGGAAGCGGGCGTTGTGCCGCTTTTTCTGCATCCTGGTTTGCGCGACGGCCGCGGGGAGCCTGATGGTGTATGGCGTCGTGCTCTCGACGGGCCACGATCCCGGCTGGGTCTCCGCTCCCTTCTTCAGCTTGTTCCTCGGGCCGACCGATCGGATGGCGGTTCCCACGGCCCTGATCTTCCTGGGCCTGGGTTGCAGCCTGCTGCTCCTGCACACCGGCCGCCGCGGCATGGCGGACGCGGCCCATGCCCTCGTGCTGCCCGTGGCCGTGATGAGCTATCTGGTTCTCGCCGGCTACATCTTCAGCGCTCCGAGCGTGCATGCCTGGCTGGGCGTGCCCGTGGCCCTGCACACCGGCGTCGCCCTGTGCCTGCTGTGCCTCGGCATCCTTTCCGCGCGCACGGACACCTGGCTCATGAGCTCCCTCACCAGCCCGGAGGCCGGTGGCCAGATGGCGCGCCGCCTCCTGCCCCTCCTCCTGCTGCTTCCCCTGGTGATCGGCTTCCTGAGGGTCCGCGGAGAGCGGGCCGATATCTTCGAATCCGAGGTGGGCGTGGCGCTCGTGGCGGCCATCTACGCCGTGAGCTTCCTGTTCCTCATCTGGTGGAGCGCAAGATCCGGCAACCGGCTGCAAAGGAAGACGGAACGGGCCCTTCGCGAAGCGCGGGACAGGCTGGACCTGCAAGTCCGCGAACGGACGGCGGAGCTCAGTCGAACGGCGCTCTATGCCCGCAACCTGATCGAGACCAGCCTCGACCCGCTGGTCACCATCAGTCCCGACGGCAAGATCACCGACGTGAACGAGGCCACGATCAATGTCACCGGCGTGTCGCGCGGACAGCTGGTCGGCACCGACTTCTCCGACTACTTCACCGAGCCCTCGAGGGCGCGCGAAGGGTACGAGCAGGTGTTCGCCAAGGGCCTCGTCACCGACTACCCGCTGACCATCCGCCACGCCTCCGGACGCACCACCGACGTGCTCTATAACGCCACGATCTATCGCAGCGAAGCGGGCGAGGTGCAGGGCGTGTTCGCCGCCGCCCGCGACGTGACGGAATCCAAGAAGGTCATGCGCGCCTTCATTGAAACGAAGAACTTCCTGGACAACATTCTTGAGAGCTCGACCAGGTACTCCATCATCGGAAAGGACCTGAACAACCGCATCCTCTCGTGGAATGAAGGGGCGCATAGAAACTACGGATATGCCGCGCAAGAGATTATCGGTCGGGACTCCGGCATCCTTCACACGCCCGAGGACATCAAGTCGGGCGCCGTGGATGAGATGATGAAAGTCGCCCATGAGAACGGGGTGGCCGAGGGCGAGTTCCTGCGCGTCAGGAAAGACGGCTCCCGCTTCGTGGCGACCGTCGTCGTGACGCGCCGAAACGACGCCTCGGGACATCCAATCGGCTACCTGGTGATCAGCAACGACATCTCGGAAAAGAAACTGACCGAGCAGCGACTGTGGCAGGCGTCTTTGTACGCGCGGAGCCTGATCGAGGCCTCACTCGACCCATTGGTCACGATCAGCGCCGACGGCAAGATCACCGACGTGAACGAGGCCACGATCAATGTCACCGGCGTGTCGCGCGGACAGCTGGTCGGCACCGACTTCTCCGATTACTTCACCGAGCCCTCGAGGGCGCGCTAAGGGTATCAGCAGGTGTTCGCCGAGGGCTTCGTCACCGACC